>JAJDOH010000082.1 GCA_022340265.1 Deltaproteobacteria bacterium
ATTCGGTCTCTGGAGGACCTTCAAAAGCTTCCCTTTACCACTGCTAATGATCTGAAAGAAGATTATCCCTTCCCATTGCTTTCGGTCCCTTTTGAAAAGGTCGTTCGCATGCACGCATCGTCCGGGACTACCGGCAAAAGATAGGTGCTCTGCTACACACGGAAAGATATTGCCGACTGGACCCATTTTTTTGCCCGGTGCTATGAAATGGCGGGGCTTGATACGACGGACCGTGTTCAGATCGCCGTGGGATACGGGGTGTGGACAGCCGGTATCAGCTTTCAGATGGGGTGTGAGGCCTATGGCGCCATGGCCGTTCCCGTGGGGCCGGGAAACCTGGACATGCAGTGCCAGTTCCTGGTTGATTTCGGGAGCACCGTTATGTGCTGCACGGCTTCCATGGGATTGCTGATGGCTGAGGAGATTCACCGGCGCGGTCTCAGTGATCAGATAAAACTCAAGAAAATGATTTTTGGTTCCGAGCGGGCCAGCGATGCCATGCGGGACCGGATCCAGACCCTGCTGGGGGTCGAACATATGTTTGATATACCAGGCATGACGGAGCTTTATGGACCGGGGACCGGACTGGATTGTTCCCACCACACCGGAATTCATTACTGGGCGGACTATTACATTCTGGAAATTCTGGACCCCGAAACCCTTGATCCGGCAAAAGAAGGGGAAATCGGCGAAATGGTGGTTACCACGCTCAAAAAAGAGGCTGTTCCCCTCATTCGCTACCGCACCCGGGATCTGACCCGTTTCATTCCGGGAACCTGCCCCTGCGGTTCAGTTCTGCCCAGGCATGACCGGCTGCTCGGACGTTCAGATGACATGATTATTTTCAGGGCCGTCAATATCTATCCGAGCCAGGTGGATCACGTTTTATCCGGCATGGAGGGTATCGGCAGTGAGTACCAGATTATCGTGGATCGACGGGAAGACGGCCGGGATTACATGCTGATCAAAGTTGAAGCGGCGCAGAGTGTCGGTGCAGATCAATTTGAGACCCTGTCAAAGGAGATTTCCGGGCAGGTTAAAAAGCAGATCATGGTAAGCGCCGGAGTGGAAATGGTTGAATATGGCATTCTTCCCAGGTCCGAAAGGAAAAGCAAACGGGTGTTTGACAACCGGGAAGAATAATAGAGCACCGGGGACGTTCTTTATATCTTTATATTTCGTGGGCAGCATGTTCAGATTGCGGGCTTCTGGATTTTAAATATAAAGATATAAAGAACGTCCCCTGCATGGAGAAATGTGATGAAGCGTTTTGTGTATTACCAGCCTCAAAGCCTCAAGGAGGCGTTTGAGCTTATGGAGAAACATAAAGGCGGGGCGCGATATGTGGCAGGCGGCACCGATGTAATGACCCGGGTAAAACAGAAAGTCTGGCAACCTGAGGCTCTGATTTCACTTCGATGGATAAAAGAGCTTTCCGGGATCAGCCAAGAGGGGCAGTTCCTGCGGATCGGCGGCATGACCCTCTGGCGGGAGATTGAGATGGATCCACTCGTTTTAAAACACGCCCCCGCGCTTGCCGATGCGGCATCCATGGTGGCCAATCCACAGATACGGAATGTGGCGACCGTCGGTGGGAATCTGTGCAATGCCGCCCCATCGGCTGACGGCGCGCCCCCGTTAATGGTATTGGAAGCGACGCTGGTGATCGCGGGTCCCGAGGGTGAAAGGGAAGTCGCCATCTCGGACTTTTTTGAGGGACCGGGACGTCACTGTATGGCATCGGACGAGATCCTGACGGCCATCTTGATTCCTGAGATGCCCGTAAACACCGGCATGGCTTTTTTGAAATCCGGTCGGGTTACCCAGGATATTGCCGTCAGCAGTGCGGCCGTATGCATTCAAATGGCGGACGGTGTCTGTAAGAAATGCCATGTTTCCGCCGGCGCGGTCGGACCTGTCCCCCTGAGGCTTAAAAGGGTTGAAACAATGGCGGAAGGCCGGAAACTGACGCCGGAATTACTACAGCAAATTCAGGACGAGGCTGCCGCTGAAGTGACGCCCATTACCGATGTACGTTCCACCGAAAGCTATCGCAGAACCGTTACCGGTGTCATGGTGAAAAGGGCTCTTGAGCAGGCCATGCGCCAGGCAGAAGAGCCATCCGCAAGTCGGGATTCCGTTGTTTCCGGGGATGAATCCGGAAAATCGGCTCCGGCGGAACCCTCAACGGGTCCCTACGACACGGCCTTTCGAAAATTGATTCGCTTTAATTTGAACGGAGAATCCGTGGAGGCCGAAGTGATGAGCCATAAAATGCTCTCCCATGTGCTCCGGAAGACCTTTGAGTTCAGCGGTACCAAGGAAGGGTGCGGTCAGGGGGAATGCGGCGCCTGTACGGTTCTGGTGGACGGGGAAAGTGTGAATTCATGTCTCTATCCCGCCTTTGAAACGGATGGGAAGACGGTGACAACCATTGAAGGCCTGGTGAAAGAGGGAAACCAACTGGATCCCTTACAGGAGTCCTTTATTGAAAACGGCGGTGTTCAATGCGGATTCTGCACCCCCGGCATGATCATGAGTGCCAAAGCGTTGCTCAAGCGAAACGCGCATCCCACGGAAGAAGAGATTCGAAAAGGGATTTCCGGAAATCTTTGCCGCTGCACCGGATATGTGCAGATTGTGGAGTCCATCAAAAAGGCTTCGGAAGTCCTTGCAGCCAATGAGGTAAAATCATGACCCAGTTCAAGTTTATCGGTTCCGAAGTCCCAAGACCCGATGCACCCAACAAAGCGGCCGGAAAAGCCATGTATATCCACGACATGACGCGTCCCGGCATGCTGTATGGCAAGATTAAATTCAGTGACTTTGCCCATGCCAGAATTAAACATATCGATACAAGCAGGGCCGAGAAATTGCCTGGGGTGCGTGCGGTTATCACCGCGTATAATACGCCGGAGATTCGAATCGGATTTATTAAAGACAATTTTGCCTTGAAACGGGACAAGGTCAGGCAGTTCAGGGACGAGGTGGCGGCCGTAGCGGCAACGGATCCGGATATTGCCGAGGAAGCCATTGATCTGATTCGTGTGGAATACGAGGAGCTTCCCGGCGTTTTTTCTCCCACGGAAGCCCTTCGCGAAGGCGCCCCCATTGTCCACGAAACGGATCTCAAAGGCCGTCCGAAAACGGATAACATTGTTCCGGTTCCCTGGAAATTTGTAACCGGTGATGTGGAAAAGGCAAAAGAAGCGGCCGCTTATGTGGTGGAAGAGCATTATCAAACCCCATTGATTCAGCAGTCCTGCATGGGGACCGCCGGCTGTATCGCCGAGTTTGATCTGGAAAGCAACCTGATCATCCGCACCAAAACACAGATCCCCTTTCTGGCCCAGAACGATTTCAACCAAGCCCTTCGGGATATGGGGCTTAAAGGGAAGAAAACCCGCGTCATCGTTCCCACTCTGGGAGGATCTTTCGGTACGGGTCTCGACACCCACGGCTATGAATTTATCTCCATTCTGCTGGCCTACAAAACCGGCAGGCCCGTCAAAATCGTTTTTAACCGCGAAGAGGAGTTCACGGCCTTATCCCCTCGTCAGCCCACGGAAACCCACATTATTCAGGGGTGCGACGAGAATGGCAAAATGGTGTTACGGGATATTCGAATGGTTCTGGATAACGGTGCGTACACATCCTGGGGCGCCACCACCCCCAGTGTCATGATGATTCCGGCATCTTCCATTTACCGTGTTCCCAATGTATCGTTCAAGACAACCATTGTTTACACCAACAACACCTACTGCCAGGCCATGCGGGGATACGGCAATCCGCAGGTGGCCTGGGCCATGGAATGTAATATGGATCAGCTGGCGGAAAAGGCCGGCATCGATCCCTTTGAATTTCGAAGAATCAACAGCAACATTCCCGATGAGACCACGCCCATGGGTCTCAAAATTTCCACCTGCGGCATGACGGAATGCCTGGAATCGGTAGCGGAGAATCTGAACTGGAAGTCCATTTGCGGAAAGAGCGATCTGAAACGCGGTTCCGCAGATACATGCACCACCCTGGTGGGCAGTACGCCGGCAAAGGCGAAGGGCGTCGGTATGGCAGCCCTGTTCCACGTGGGCGGCTCCGGCCGTGTTTATCGGTCGGATGGTACCGGTATCATTTTAAAGATCGATGACTTCGGCGATGTTTCCGTGGTGTCAGGCGGCGTGGAAATGGGACAGGGATTTGATTCGGCGCTGGCCCTGGCAACCGCGGAGGCGCTGGGTGTTACAGCGGATCGTGTCAAGATTGTAACCGGTGATACGGATACCTGTCCCTGGGATGTGGGGACCCATGCCAGCCGCGGCGCCTTTACATCGTGTAATGCCGCGATCATGGCCGCGGAAAAAGCCCGTAAGAAAATTTTTGAATTGGCCAGCGAACATTTCATGCTCCGTGTGAAAAGCCGCATGAAAAAGATGAAGCGGAAGAACCCGGATTTCGAGATTCCCGATCTCGATTACGAAGCCATCTTCGATCCTTCCGATTTTGATATGAAGGAAAATCATATTTTTCTGAAAGCCGAGCCCGATGATCCCGACCTTCATGTGACCTTGGAGGAAATTCTGCGTGCCGCCCACTACAAGGAGCAGGGGACCATGGTCATCGAAGAAGCCTTTTACGATCCTCCGAACCAGATGCTGGACCCCCGAACGGGTCGCGGAAACATGAGTTCCACTTACATTGTAGGCGCCCAGGGGGCGGTGGTGGAAGTGGATCTTGAAACGGGAAAAGTTGAAATCCTCAAGGTGGCGGCGGCTCATGACGTGGGGCAGGCGTTAAACCGGCAGACCCTCAAGGGACAGATTTACGGGGCGTTGGCTCAGGGGATCGGATTCGCTTTATCCGAGGAATACAAAACGTTCGAAGGCCGTAATCTGAACCCCAATTTCCTGGATTACAAGATCCTTTCGGCACCGGACCTCAATTTCCCCATTGAGGTTGATTTCATTGAAACCCACGATAAAACGGGCCCTTTCGGCGCCAAAGGAGTGGGGGAACCCGGTTTGGTTCCGACGGCTCCCGCCATCGGCAATGCGGTTTACGATGCCGTCGGCGTTCGCATTCGGGACCTTCCCATCACCCCCGAAAAGATATTGGCCGCACTGGAGAAGAAGCGCAGGGGCGAATAACGATTCGTCCGTACAGGGCAGGGGTGAACACGTATCCGCCCCTGCAATGCGTATGGAGAGGAGACATCCATGTCAGATAAAATATACCGGCTGGGCTGTGATATCGGCGGCACCTTTACCGATTTTGTCCTGCTCAATGACCGGACAGGGGAACTCACCATCAACAAGTGTCTGACCACGCCCAGTGATCCGTCCGATGCGGTGGAATACGGTATCCGGCAGTTGGATAAGATGGTTCCCGGTTTCGTGAAAAGCCTGGATGAGGTGATTCACGGCACCACCCTGGTGATCAATTCCATCATCGAACGAAAGGGCGCCAGAACCGGTTTGATAACCACCTTAGGGTTCAAAGACGTGCTGGAACTGGGCCGTGAGATCCGCTACGCGCCCTACGATGTATTCGCCGAGTTTCCGGAGCCCCTGGTCCCCCGCAGCTTTCGTTTTGAAGTGGACGAACGGGTGCGAAGCGACGGTACGGTGTTAAAAGCCCTGGACAAAAATGAAGCGCGGCAGGTGGTGCGCCGGATGTTGGATATGGGTGTTGAATCCATCGCCGTCTGTCTATTGAATTCCTTTGAAAATCCTTCCCACGAAGAGCAGATCAAGGAGATTATTCTGGCGGAAGCACCGGATATTTCGGTCTGTATCTCCTACGAGGTGCTGCCCCAGATCCGGGAGTATGAGCGGAGCAGTACCACGGTGACCAATGCCTATGTAAAGCCGCTGACCGGAAAATATCTGTACAAACTGGCCCGTCGCCTGGAATACCTGGGATCCGCGGGCAAGCTCTTCATCATGCTCTCCAGCGGCGGCATTACCTCCATCAAGACGGCGGCGGAGTTTCCGGTGCGCATCATTGAATCGGGTCCCACCGCCGCAGTCATATCCGGTCAATATTACGGAAAGCTGTTTGATATCCCTGAGATTTTCTGCTTTGACATGGGGGGGACCACTGCCAAATCGTGCCTCATTCAGGGAGGGGTGGCCAGCGTGGTGCCCACCTTTGAGGTGGGCCGGGTGCAGCGGTTCATGAAGGGGAGCGGTTTGACCATTCAGGTGCCGGTGGTGGATCTCATGGAAATCGGCGCCGGCGGCGGCAGCATCGCCCACGTGAGCAAGCTGGGAA
Source organism: Deltaproteobacteria bacterium (assembly GCA_022340265.1). GTDB lineage: Bacteria > Desulfobacterota > DSM-4660 > Desulfatiglandales > Desulfatiglandaceae > NaphS2. The sequence goes on from JAJDOH010000082.1 coordinate 6,271, forward strand.
CCCTCCAGGTGGGGCCTGAGAGTTCCAGCGCGGAACCGGGTCCCATCTGCTACAGCAGGGGCGGGAAATTACCCTGCGTCACCGATGCGGACCTTGCCCTGGGATACCTGGATGCGGACTATTTCCTGGGCGGCGAGATGAAGCTGGACAAGGATGCCGCCATGGAAGGGATTGAGAAGTCCATCGCCGAACCGTTGGATGTTTCCAGCGTGCAGGCGGTCTGGGGCATCCATGACCTCATCAACGAAACCATGGCAGGCGCCGCCAAGACCCATATCGCCGAAAAAGGGGGGAATCCCAAACTGGTGACGGTCATCGCTTTCGGCGGGGCCGGGCCGGTACATGCCTATGGTCTCACCAAGAAGCTGGGGGCCAGGCGGTTGATCGTGCCCCCCAATGCGGGGGTGGGGTCGGCCCTGGGGTTTTTTACGGCCCCAAGAGCCTTTGACCTGGTCAGAAGCCACAAAAGCCCGCTTCTTGATGCGGATTTTGCGGAAATTGAAAAGATCTTCTCCAGAATGGAAGCGGAAGGGAGCAGGACTTTGGACAGCGGTGCGGAAAGTGGGGAGATCCGTTTTGACCGGTCCGTGGATGTGCGGTTTGTGGGTCAGGGATCGGAAACCAACATTTCCGTTCCGGAGGGGGATTTTTCCAGCATTGATCCCCAGGAGATTCGCAGGCGCTTTGACATTGTTTATGAAAAACTCTACGGCCGGACCTATCCGGATTCCGCTGTTGAATTCATCAACTTCAAGGTTCGGGCCAGCCTGCCGGAACGCCTTTTGAAACTGCCCGAGCTCAGAGAGACCGGCTACACCCTCAAAGATGCCGTCAAAGGAAAGCGACAGGCCTATTCGGGCATTGCCGGCGCGTTTGTTCCCCATACGGTCTATGACCGGTACAAGCTGAACAGCGGTGCCCGATTTCAAGGACCCGCCATCATTGAAGAACGTGAATCCACGGTGATTGTGGGTGAAGACGCCTCGGTTTCCGTGGACAAATACGGTTTTCTGTGGATTGAATTGGATGGTCGGAATTAAGGAGGAAACCATGGGGCAACACTTTGATCCCATCACAATCGAAATACTCTGGCGGCGGCTTATTTCCATCGTGGATGAAGCGGATAGCGCTGTTTCGCGCACGGCATTCTCCAGTCTTTTGAGGGATGCGCACGACTACACCTGCATGTTTACGGACCGGAAAGGGCGTGAGCTGGCCCAGGGGTCTTTCGCCACCCCCGGACAGTCGGGCGCCATGGCCCTGGGGATCAAAAAACTGGTGACCCAGATTCCGGAAAACAGCTATCATCCGGGCGATGTCTACATCACCAATGACCCCTGGGCCCTGGCGGGGCATTTGAACGATGTGTGCGTGTTCAGTCCCATCTTTCATCAAGAAAAACTGACCGCTTTCACCGCCTGCGTGTTTCACCATTCGGACATCGGCGGCAGAGTTTCCTCTGACAATCATGACGTTTACGAGGACGGTCTGTTCATCCCCCTGGTGAAACTCTATGACGGGGACCGGATCAACCAATCGGTGGTGGAAATGATCAAGTGGAATGTGCGGACCCCCGACGAGGTGATCGGAGATATTCGCAGCCAGATCGCCGCCAACCACGTGTGTGCCGAGAAGATTTCCCAGATGCTGGATGAGTACCGGTTGGAAGGGTTGGACGATCTGGCAGATGAAATCATCAGCCGTACGGAAAAAAGCATGCGGGAAGCTATTTTGAAAGTCCCGGACGGCGTATATCGTGCCGAAGGGATCGTGGAACAGGGCAAGGGCAAAGGCGATATCGTCATCAAGGCCGCCGTGCATGTCAAAAAAAGTGACATTATGGTGGATCTTGAAGGGTCTTCCCCCCAGGTGGACTGGGGCGGCAATGTGGTCTTCAATTTTACCTACGCCTATGTGTTCATGGCCATGAAAAGCATGTTCGACCCGGACATTCCCAACAATGACGGCTGCACGGCACCCATTTCCATGAGGGCGCCCCTGGGGAGTGTTGTGAACTGCAAGTTCCCGGCGGCGGTGGCGGCCCGCATGCAGATCGGGCATTTTATAACGGAGATCATCTATCGGGCCATGGCGGATGTGCTGCCGGACCGGGTGATCGCGGGGAGCGGCGGAACGCCCGCCAATATGAATGTGCTCTACGGTCGGCACGGAGACGGACGGCCCTGGCATTCGGTGCGGATCCGTGGCGGCGGCATGGGTGCCAGCGCCCGGGCCGACGGCAATTACGTCTACATTTTTCCCGCCAATGGGGCCAACACCCCGGTGGAGATTCTTGAGAGCGATACCCCGCTTATTGTTGAAAAACGGGAGCTGCTCATCGACTCCGGCGGCATCGGTCGCATGAAGGGGGGTTTGGGAAGACGCATGGTTCTGAGGATTCCCGATGATTCATATGCGCCGCTGCCGCCTGTGAACCTGGGCATCCAGTCCGGCCGGCACCAATATGCCCCGGAAGGTCTCTTTGGCGGCGGCCAGGGTGCCAAGGCCGCTTTTCTCGTCAACGGCGAACCCGGCAACCCCTACGGTCTCAGTCAGCTCAAGCCCGGTGATCTGGTCACCATCGATGCGGCCGGCGGCGGGGGATACGGCGACCCCCTGGAACGGGATGTGGAGCGTGTGGAAGGGGATGTGCGGGAAGGGTATGTGAGCCTTGAGGCCGCTGAAAAAGACTACGGTGTAATTATCGATTCCGCCACGGGCCTTGCCGATCAGGAAGCCACCCTAAAGATGCGGGAGACCCTGAGAGGGTGATGGGAAGATGTCCGTTTAGGCTCACGCTCCCAGGCTTTCATCAATCAAACTTTCATAAGGAATACCCATACCGTAATGCAATTTCACGATCTGGTTCATTGAAAGACGCCGCTTCCGATTTAATACGTCGCTTACCCGGCTCTTGGGGCCCATAAACGCTTCAAGATCTTTTCGCCGCAAATCCATCTGTTCCATCCTGAAGAGGATGGCTTCGACCGGATCGGAAGGGGGCATCGGGTAATGATTGTCTTCGTAGGCCTCAACAAGAATCATCAACACATCTAATTCGTCGCCTTCCGGTGTGCCGATTTCAGATCCCCAAAGTGATTCAATCCGTTTGAGGGCTTGGTTATAGGATTTTTTATCCCGGATCGGTTTTATCATAACTATTTTATCTCCTTGGCATTTATGGCATTATATTCATTATGAGTGCCGACGAACTTGATGTACATGGCCTGCCTGGGGTAATCCATTGCGCACACGATACGGTAGTCATTCCCTTTAACATTAAACACAACCCGGTTGTTGCCCAAAAACGAAGCATGGCGGAAAGTATTTTTGACATCCTGCGGCGTGGCCCATTTCATCTTTGCACAAAAGTGATACCATTCATTTAAAAAGGGTTGCGACTTTTCGTTCCCTGATTTTTCCCAATATTGTCGAAGTCGGCTTTTGGCAATGATTCTCATCAGCTCATCATAGTGTTCCCAATATGGTAATGCAAGTTATTTTCCGCAAGTTTATCAGTTTCCGGCCCTACATAAAGTAGTTTATCCATCGTCATCTGGACTGCGGTATCCTGCACAACGGTTTTGCAAAGGTGAAATGTGGAGAGCGCGCCCCTTCCACCGGTGAACCTGGGAATCCAGTCCGGCCGGCACCAATATGCCCCGGAAGGCCTTTTCGGCAGCGGGTACGACGATCCCCTGGAACGGGATGTGGAGCGGGTGGAAGAGGATGTTCGGGAAGGGTATGTAAGCCTTGAGGCCGCTGAAAAAGACTACGGTGTAATTATCGATTCCGCCACGGGCCTTGCCGATCAGGAAGCCACCCTAAAGATGCGGGAGACCCTGAGAGGGTGATCGGAAGAGGTCCCCCATATAGCTTTTCCAATCTTGATTTGGTCCGTAACTTCACTCCTTCGTCTCCAGGCTGCCCCAGGCAACGTGTTCCTGACGAAGCGAGCCACCGGACTTGTCAAGGATTCGGTGGTCAACGTCTCCCAGCCTGCATGCCCTCAGCCAAAAGAGAGTCTCCAGCATTCTTCAGTGAGGGTCTTTCCCCATACCTGGCTGGTCTTGGTTTCAACGAGACGGAATCCGGCAGCTGTATACAGGTTGCGGGCCGAAAGGAGAAAATCAATAGTCCATAGCATGACGCACTTGAATCCCCTCTCCTTTGAAAACCGGACAGCCTCATGGACCAGCTGCGTTCCGATGCCTTTCCTGCGCTCTTTGGGCTCTACAATGAGCCATCGAAGCTGGGCCGTGGTGTCATCGCGCCTGACAACAGCCACGGATCCGGAAAACTTCCCCCGGGTTTCGGCAATCCAGAGGTGGTCATCGGCGGAAAAGGTTTCAATGAAATTTGCCATGCCTTTTGCCACATAGGCGTCAAACTCATGGTTGAACCCGTATTCCCTGGCATAGAGTACCCCGTGGCGGTGGATCACGTATCCGATATCTCCCGGTCTGTGGGAACGGAGGGTGACAAGAGCCGGTCTTTTCTGGTCAGGATCCAGGATCTGTTCTATGGTATCCATGGCCTGAGCCAGGGATAGTCGGTTTTAAGGAACCTGTTTGTGATCATCCCCAATTTCCAGGTATAAAATCTGTTAAATGACCGGATACGGTTAATGACCATATAAGACTTCCCTTTACCCTTGGCGTAATGGCAATATCATAAACCGAATAGCTTGAAATTTTCAAATAAATACTTGAAAATGGAAACTAAAAAATGAATGGTGTGCATCACATAACGAGAAAGGCCATTTGGCAACACTTCGGAGGAGCGGTAATGGGCATTAAAAGAACAACGTCTTATCATCTCACCGTCACCTTCTGAAATCCGCCGGGTCCAGATTGTATTTCTTTAATAGATCGTATAGATCCGCCCGGTATTTTCCGGAGAGTTCGGAAGCCTTGCTGATGTTGCCCAGGGTAAGCTCCATCAATTGGACCAGATAGAGTTTCTCAAAATCGCTCTTTGCGCTCTTAAAGGATTTCAAGCCTTCATCTTCAAAAGGCCGCCCTTTTAAAATCAAGTCTTCCGTGATGATATCCTGGGTCGTCATGGCAACCGCGCCTTCGACCGCATTTTCAAGTTCTCTGACATTACCCGGCCACGCGTACAGCATCATTTTTTGCAGGGCCGCCGGGGTAAATCCTTTGATCTTTTTTTCGGATTTTTTCATGTTTTTATTGAAGAAAAACTTGGCCAACAAAGGAATATCTTCCTTTCTTTCCCTAAGCGGCGGTATTTTAAGAACAATAACGTGAATACGGTAGAACAGATCCTCCCGGAATTCCCCTTTTTCGACGGATTCTTTCAATATACGATTGCTTGTGGCGATAAAGCGGGCATCCACCTTCCGGATAGCCCCCCCACCCAATGGATAAAATTCCTTTTCCTGCAAGACCCGCAGGAGTTTTGCCTGCATGGACAAGGGCATTTCCGATATTTCATCCAGGAAAAAAGTGCCGCCGTCCGCTTGAGCAAGGAGACCCTCCTTGTTCTGACTGGCGCCGGTGAAAGCTCCTTTTTTGTGGCCGAACAGTTCGCTCTCAAACAGATTTTCCGGAATGGCCGCACAGTTAATCGCCACCAAAGGCCCGTCTTTTCTCGCGCTGGCCACATGCAAGGTCCTGGCAATCAGTTCTTTTCCCGTTCCGCTTTCACCTTCGATATAGACGTTCGAATCGGTTCTGGCGGCCTGTGCGACTTGGGCCAGAAGATCCTGCATGGTCTCACTTTTTCCGATGATGTTTTCAAACCCCAAATGGCTTTCAACCAGGTTTTTAAGTCGTTTCACCTCATTGGACAGCCGCCGCTTTTCAAGACAATTGTTGATTTGCAGCAAAAGCTCCCGGTAATCGAATGGCTTGGTGATATAGCTGTGAGCCCCCTTGCTCATGGCTTCCACCGCGCTCTGAATGGTGCCATAGGCCGTCAGAATGATAATGGGCAATTCGGCATTGATTTGGTGAAGCGCTTCCATCAATTGAATGCCGTCTTCTTCAGAGAGCTTCAAATCCACCAGGGCCAGGTCAAAGGGCTCCGCCGCCGCTTCGGCCACTGCCTTTTCCGCATTGGGAGCAGTGACGATTTGAAAGCCTTCGGCTTCCAGCCGCATTCTAATGACTTTCAGAACATTCCGATCATCGTCTACCACCAGAATCCTGCTCATTTTTCATTCTTTCCCTTAACCTTTAGGGCGTTGTCTTTCGCTTCTTCTTCTCAATTCTCAAATCGATCATCTTCAGGGTCTCAATTTGCTTCTTGAGTTCCTCGATCTGATGCTGTGATGTCTTTATTTCCGACTTCAGGCTCTTTACCTGGCTTTGCAAACGACTGTTCATTTTCCGGCTTTTGAGGATATTCTCCTCTTGCAATGTCAATTTCCGGGTCAGCGCCTCAATTCGACGATCCTTTTCAATCAATGTTTCAAGGGTTAAAATCCAGGTTTCCGATTCCTGTCTCAGAGAGGTTTCGGGGAAATCTCTGATAACCGACTGAAAATACGTCTTTGACTTCTCATAATCCAAATCCGGATTCCGGGGATGGGCCAGAATCAGTCCCCGCCGGTAGAGGTCTGCCTCCCCCATCCCACCGGGAGATTTCCCCGACATATTCCCGCCATTGGACGGTGCCTTCCACGAATCCCCCAGACTGGGATTTTGCCCTCCGGCGGAACGCCCTGCTTTCTGCGATGTTGTTCCACCTGTCCCACACCCTGCGACCGTTCCAACAACGACTATGAAACAGGCAAGGTAAAAAAGAAGGTACTTCCTTTTCCCGGCGCGCTCTCCGCCCATATAATTCCTCCATGTTCCGTCACGATATGTTTAGCGATGGAAAGGCCTAAACCGGTGCCTCGAGCGGTTTCTTTCCCGTGTTCGATTCGTTTGAAACGATCAAAAATCCTTTCCAGGTTTTCCTTCTGAATCCCCGTGCCGGTATCGGAAACTGAAATCTGAATACAATCCTGGCCGTTACGCTTAACCTCTGTATTCACCGAAACCGTATCCCCCTTTGAAGAAAACTTCAGCGCATTGCTGATCAGATTTTCCAATACCTGTTTAATGCGGGCCTCATCCATTTTCACCTGAGGCAAATCATCGGAGAGTTTCAATTGTAAACGAATTTCTTCTCTGATTGCAATGGGCGCCAGTTTCAAAACGGTTTCTTGAATCAGGGGGGGCAACGGACAGGGTTCAAACACATATTCCATCATTTTAGCTTCCATTCTGGAAAGATCCAGAATCCGATTGACCGAGCCGATGAGCCGGTCACACTCCTGCTGTGTAATGGTCAGCAGTTCCTGCTGGCTCTCGCGGGAATCGGCGTATGTGCCGTCCAGCAGCATGCCCGTGGCCTCTTTTATAACCGTTAGAGGAGTGCGCAGTTCGTGGGACACATGGCTGATGAAATCGATCTTCATTTCATCAAGCTCCTGTAACCTTTTGCTCATGACGTTAAAGTGATCGGCCAATTCCTTTATTTCCGGTGGTGCGGAAATAGGTTGGATTGCTGTAAATTTTCCTTTGGCGATTTCTTTTGTTTGCTCTTGCAGAAGCATTATGGAACGGTTGATGCTTTTCGTGTTAAAAAAAGAAATCATGATTCCCAAAAAGATCACCAGTCCGGCCGAGGCTGAATACACCTTCAATACCTGCGAACTGATGGCCTGTGAGGTTTGAATTTTTTCATCCCGATCCGAACGTGCCACTTTCACCATTTCTTTCAGTTTTCCATTAATTTCATCGATGGTTTGCTCTTTCTCCGCTTGATATACCTGCTCTGGAGGCGCTTGGGCTATTTTTGGGAACCCCGTTTCCTTGAGGAAAAATGAGACGTAACGCTTATACAATTTATTCACTTCCCTAAACAGTTCTTTTTCCCTGGAGGAATCCATCAGAAGGCCCAGCTGGTTCATTTCCTTGGTGCAATATTCGCTGATCTCAAAGAACTGTTTTAAGAAGTCGCGATCGTGGGATATGAAAAATTTCTTTTCAAACCCTACCTGAGAAAATATTGTATCGGAGAGGCTTTCGATGAGATGGATGGTCGCGCCGTCAATTAAAGCGATATTCCGGGTGAGGCCGTTTAATTGGTTGAGTTTCAAAGTGACGTAAGCGCCCAGAAAAACAACCAACAGCATCATGGCAACATATCCGAAGGTCAGCCGTTTGAAAATCGTAAATTTCGTCATGATTCATGTCCAAAACAAAAAAGGATAGATGCTCCGGGACGTAACCCGAAATTTCCGGAAAGAAGAAATCTTGTCACCATTCTCGATTATCAGAAGCGACGGGAAAGGTCAAAAACATAAATTCTGGACGGTATCCATTGAATTTTCAAAGGAGAAGAATTTGAGGGGGGGCCATTACTGCAAACAGGGGTTTTTGCGGCAAAAAACACATGAGAACGGGGGAAACGGGATCAGTCCCTTTTCCCCCGTTTTTTGGGGAACATCCTTATTCAGGGGTTCACAGGATTCCGATGATCCCCGGATCCATATCTTTTAAGGGAATGGCCACCCGCAAAGAATCAGCCACTGGCAATAAGCGTTGTGCATGTCTCTTTTTGGCAGGATAAACTTTCATCTTTTTCTCACTCTGACGGGTGAGCCATCCGGTCCGATGGGGTGTTATCAGGGCGTAGACGGGAATCCAGAAAAGCCCCATCGTCCAGAAAAGCCCATAGGCGTAGGCCCACAGCCCTTCCGAACTCCGGCAACGCCACCAATAGAATACTGCGGAAAGCGTCGAATAGACCAATACTCCCACAAGCGCACTCAGACCGAATTCAAAGGGTTTGAAAAACAGACATCCCAGCGTTCCAACCATTAGAAACGGCGACTTGACCATGGTTAAGAACTGAAGCGCAAAATTGATTCGGGCGCCTGTTGCTGATTTTTTGCGGAAACGCGTGAAGATGAAAGTGCTCATCACCAGGGTTTCCCGTATGTTGCTGCGGGCCCAGCGAATAAACATTTTGCAGAGGTTTTTGTACCTGACCGGAACATTGGTATAGACCGTTGCGTTTTTCTGATAGTGGACGGAATATCCCTGCCGCAAAATCAAATTCGTCATGGCCCTATCCTCGCCGATGTTGGCGGGTTTTCCAAAAAACTTCTGGCCCAGCCACGTGGGCAGGACTTTCAAAACAACGTCCCTGCGGTAGGCAGAAAGCGCCCCGGGCGTGCATATGACGGTATCCACCATGCTTTGACTGGCACGAAGAAAGTCAAAGCTGAATAGAAACGAGACGTCCAGCATTCTGGGAATCACGCCTTCCCGCGTGTTGAGAACGCGGACATTACCCGCCACGGCGCCGACCATGGGGTTCTCAACGAAGGGGCTGACCATGCACCGCAGCGTTTGGGGATCGACGATGGAATCACTGTCCACGGTGATCAGCACTTCGCCCCGGCTCTGCTTAAACCCCTCGTGAAGGGCGTGCCTTTTGCCCGCGTTTTTAGGGAGGCGTATGGTTTTGAGTCTGGAACCCAGCTCCTTTTTGGCTTTTTTGATCCAGAACCAGGTATCATCAATGCTGCCGTCATCAATGACGATGATATGTATCTTATCTTCAGGATAATCACCGTCGGCGATGCTCCTTAACGTCTTTAGAACCTGCTTTCCTTCGTTGTAGGCGGGTACCACAACGGTGCAGGTCGGCAGCCGGTCGCCGGAAACAGCCGGTGTTGCGCGGTACATTATGACCAGCGCCACTCGCCAGACAAAGGCCAGGAGATTGATTATCAGAAACGTCATAATCAGAATTGCAAAACTTTCGCCCAAAGGGCCTTCTCGCAGCAAATCCCTGCCGAGTTGCAGTTCTTCCCAATTCAGGCAAGCCGCTGTAACAACGGCGATCATGCTCAAAAAGATGAGAATTTTTAAAAGGAAGGTCATTTTCAAACGGGAAGCCTTTGCATCCGTATCGTGAATATCATCCTCCATATTCTTCCGGTTGCCGGTTCGTCCAGCCGATGGTGAATTTGGAAACTGCGTGGTATTAGCTGTCAACAACATGAAATCCTCCTCAAAATAGGCAAAAGAGCAGCCACAATTTTCTTTAACGAAACTCAGATAGGGACCGATGTCCCAACAGTTCCAAGAAGACCCTTGAACGGCCCAATTCCTTCATTAATTTAACGGAAACCTTTCCCATCCACTCCAATACGTAGCAATAACCGCGCCAATGGATGCCAGGCAGGCTATGTCACTGATTCCACGTACTATATGGAAAAGCATGTTTTGGGAAGACATGTGCTTGTGAAGGTTTTTTCATACAGCAGAAGCCGGACGTCCACGCCATCAATATCCTAACTGACTTAATATGCTGCATTCTTGGGTGAAGGATTTTCCTTCACTGATTTCCAGGAAATAACGCCGTTTGTCCTTGATGAACGGGGGGAATTCCTCTATGATTTCTGTTGGAAGAGCCTGAGATCTTTTGCCGCGTCATGGAAAACCTGGCAACAAATTCTATTGAGAAGCATTTTAGAGGGGTAAACATTGTGGTTGGCGTTTTGAGGAAAACCCGTTTCCTGGGTATTATGTTGCTACTTTGGGCGTCGTTGCTGGTCGGACCGGCCTACGGATCTGATCCGGTTTCCATTTCAAAACAGACCGTAGCGCTCATGCAGACCGATGTTTCCAAAAGTAACCCGTCATATGCCCTGGGGTGTGAATATTGTAAAAATCTGGGCTATGGGCACAATGGCGCCAGGCTGGGAAACCTTTCCTTTATGGCGTACAATCCGGATACGGAAGTTTCGGTGGTGGTCTATCTGCCCCTATGGGATCTGACCGACGGCATGGAATCTTTCAAATTCTGCTTCCAAGCCATGTATGACGCCGCATATGCCGCTCTGGAAACGCTGGGCCATCCCGGAAAGCCGAAATAAGCAAATAATGGAAACATACCCCAGAGCGAGAAATGATCTGGAATTCTTTCCGGTACGCCAGGACGGTCAGCAATTTGTTATGGTGAGGGATCATCTGGGACTTTCGCCGGAAGGTACGGCGCTGGGAATTCCCCTGTACCAGTTCATGACCCTTCTGGACGGGAGCCGCTCCATAAGGGATTTACAGACAATCTTCATGCGGCAGCAGGGCGGCGTGTTTGTGGGTTCCGAAGAGATCCTGGGGTTGTTGCAAAAACTGGACGTCGCGTACCTTCTCGATTCGGAAGCGTTTCAGACGGTCAAACGTCAAATTATTGACGCATTCAAAAGTAAGCGCATCAGGCCGCCTTCCCACTGTGGAAAGAGTTACCCGGACAGCCCGGCGGCGTTAGAGTTCCGGTTGAATGACATTATGGCCGAACCGTCGACGCCATTGTCTGATGTTTCAATCCCTTCCGGAAAAGTCCAGGCCGTTGTAGCGCCCCACATCGACATTAATGTGGGGTATAAATGCTACGCCCAGGCCTATGGGATGTTGGAGAATTCAAAATCCAACCGGGTGGTGGTTCTGGGGACCGGGCACCAGCTTCAGGATGGTCTTTTTTCCCTGACGGACAAGGATTTCGAAATGCCGTTGGGAATCATCAAAAGCGATGGCAAGGCCGTTGAACGTCTGAAGAAGGCCGGGCAGGGGGTGGTGGTCCCGGATGATTTTGTCCACCGATCGGAACACTCCATCGAGTTTCAACTCATTTTTCTGCAACATGTCATGAAGCGGAATTTTACCATTGTTCCCTTGCTCTGCGGTTCGCTGCATCTTCTCCCCGCCTATACCCGGCAGGCCCTTCTGGATCGGACGGGGCCTTTTCTGGAAACCCTGAGGCAGATTCTCACTGACCCGGACCATAACACTCTCCTGGTGGCAGGGGTCGATTTTTCCCATACCGGTCCAAAATTCGGGCATGAACAGACGGCCGGGGCCATGGAAATGCAGTCCCGGGAACACGATCAAAACCTGTTGAAGCATTTATCCAATATGGACGCGGCGCAATTCTGGAAGGAATCTGCAAAGGTCAAAGACCGATACAATGTCTGCGGATTTTCCGCGCTGGCCTGTCTGCTGGAAGTACTTCCGAAATGCCGAGGCACGGTGCTGCGTTACGAGGTATGGCATGAGGCCCCCACCCAATCCGCTGTCAGTTTTGCTTCCGTGGTTTTTGCGGATGCATCCTCTGCAAGGGTTTCGTGAGATCCATCCAAAGGAGAACTTTATATGCTGACAAAGGAAGCCATCGTGGAAAAGGCGGTGTCCCTCGGGTTTGAGGATGTGGGATTTACAACCGCTCACCCTTTCGATGAGCACAGGGAGTTTCTGGAACAGCGCCAGGCGGAATACGGCTGGGCCGAAAGGGCGGGATTGAAGCTTCTTGAGGGGGCCGATCCCAAAAGCGTTCTGCCCGACGCGCAGACCATTATCGTGCTTTTGGAAGTCTATTTTAAAAAGGCGTTTCCCAGATCCATGGAGGCGCATTTCGGCAGGTGCTATCTGGATGACGACCGCGTGACAAAGGACGGGCTTTCCAGGCGGATCAAGGCTTTCCGCGGATTTCTAAGGGACCACGGCATCAACTCAAAGGTTCCCTACAACCTTCCCCACCGGATGTCAGCAGCCCGGGCGGGCATGGGCACGTTCGGCAAAAACTGCCTTTTTTATTCAAACAGGGCGGCCCGTAAGAGTTCTTGGAATCTGCCCATTGCCGTGGTCGTCGACCGGGAATTTTCCCCGGGACATCCGACCCTAAAAACCGACTGTCCCGAGTGGTGTCGGAACGCCTGCATTTCAGCCTGCCCCACACGGGCACTCAAGGGAAACGCCCGGATCGACCCCGGAAAATGCATCTCCTACCTTTCCTATTTCGGGGAGGGCATTACCCCCCTTGAGCTTCGCGAACCCATGGGGATGTATGTGTACGGCTGTGACCGGTGCCAAAATGTCTGTCCCCGGAACCAGGCATGGCTTGCCAGGGAACTTCCCGTACACGAAAAGGTTGAAAAAAAAGCGGGAGACTTCAATCTTTCTGCCCTGCTTCACATGGACAAGGCCTACTTTGAAACCAAAATATGGCCCCATATGTTCTATATGTCCTACCGGGATATCTGGCGGTGGAAAATGAATGTGGCAAGGGTCATGGGCAACACGGGGGATGAAATGTATATCCCCGACCTTGTGCGGGCGTTCAATGAAAACACGGATGACAGGATCAGGGGAATGGTCCTGTGGGCCCTTGGCCGTATGGGCGGCAAAAAAGTCCTGACAGACATCATGAATGAAAACAAAACCCTTTCAGAAGAGGTCGCCAGGGAACTGAACCTGGCCCTTGAAATCAAGATTTGACCGACAGCATTTGCAGGGTCAGGGATCCTTGGGGCACCAAATGGGCCTTTTTCGATATCTTTTACACCAAGACCCGCAATGAACATCGAATTCCGGCTCACCTCAACTGCAGCGCTTAATTATTTTCTAATAGATTCTTCTTGACATTCTTCCAGTTTCCAATACCATTTCAAAAACACTGTCGTTTTATCCATGTTTTCAAGCAAGTGCGCTGAAAAGAGCGACTGAGCCGCTATACCCCCCCGTCCCAGATTGCACCGCAAAAGCGGGGCGGGTTTGGGGCAAACTGAAACAGTGGGTTCGCCTTTGGGGAAATCAGACTTTCCGTGTATCACTCAAGAAGAGGTGATACGCAGATCTGCCGCTTTACTTGTTCGGCATCATAAGACAGTGATCCAATGAGTAATGTTATGAAGGCTACTATTATTTATGATAATACTACTTTCAGAAACGACCTTCAGGCTGACTGGGGCTTTTCTGCCCTTATTGAGGCAAAAAGGAAAAGGATTCTTTTTGATACCGGCGGAAGTGGTTCCATTCTGCTTTCGAACATGCGTAAATTAGAAATTGTCCCCAAAGAGATTGATGGAGTCTTTATTTCACATGCTCACTTTGATCACACCGGTGGGTTATCCGCTGTCCTCGATCAGAACAATGACGTTAAGGTATGGGTCCCGCGCTCTTTCCGGGGCGTCAAAAACGCAAGAGAAGTTATTGCAATAGAAAATTCCCTGAGGCTGTACGAAGGAATTTATTCCACGGGAGAGTTGGAAGAAATAGAGCAGTCACTTTGCATTGAAACAGAAAAAGGTATTGTCATTATAGCAGGATGTTCACATCCAAGAATGGAGCATATTGTAGGTGCTGCTTCTGAATTTGGCAAAGTCTACGGGATTATAGGTGGTTTACACGGGAACAGGCCTGAATCCTTGAAGAATCTTGATTTGATTTGTTCGACCCATTGCACTCGATATAAACAAGAAATAATGTTTATCTATCCGGAGCGTTATATTGAAGGCGGTGTGGGGAAGGTAATCGAGATGATTGGTGGCTGACTGAGAATCCACCTGTCCCGGTTCATGCCCCTCGAAAATCCTGCCACAGGTTTGTTTAGAGATAACCGATTGAAAAAGCCAGCAGAAACTGGCCGCCAAAGTACAGGGGAAGACCCAGGATGCGATTGATGGGGCTTCTTTTGACGAAGTGATCTCTGGCCACAAAGAGGTCGGATACGTAAAAAGATAGAGCCCCGAACAGCGCCAGCAACCGACCGGGCAAAGCCAGCTCAGGCTTTAAAAGAATAGAAAAAGCGCCGCATACCATGATGGTAATAACGATGATATAGACGAAGACTGGAATTATCATATCCCCCAGATAGGGCTTTAATCGCAAAAATATCCAGGACCCGGCAACGGCCACCGGCAAGGCCCCCAAAAGGACCAAGCCGGACGGCGGCGATGTGTAAAAAAAGCAAATGATATAAAACAGATGGCCTGCCAGAAAGGAGACCAGTCCAAAGAAAAACATTCTTTTCTGTGGCAGCGCCAGGAAGACATCACCGCCCAGGCAGCATATCAACCCGGGGAGAAGCCATAAGAAGTAAGCGGGAAGCGGCCGGGGCTGTATCAGGGCTGTCACGACGAACAGCAGGGAGATGACGGTTTTTACAGGCAGGATTCCTTTGGGGATTTCCTTGCTCTCAAGGTAGAGCAGAACCGACATCAGAATGCAGGCCAGTACGACGGTAGTCGTTGTCATTTTAAAGGTGCCCTCCCGAAAGATTGTCACAAGCTTGATGCCAATACAGTATAATGCGGACTGATTCGGATGACAAGCGCTGGTTAATAATGCATGAGCAGGCAAAAATCGGCCCGCATTGTTTATCCATTTCTGACAGCTTATGAGCCATATATAATTACTGGATGCCGGATTGCGTCCAGCAGACCCGTGAACTCTGGTATTTCACTCTAATCAGAATGGTTGCGGATGATTGGAAGTTTTTGACATGACCTCCTCATGAAGGTACAGCTCTATTCGTCGCTATTTGAATGATTCCGTGTTCCTCAACCAATCAAATTCTTAAGGAAGTAAATGAAATGACACAGTTAAAAGATGCACGATCCGGTATTGTCACACCGGAAATGCAAAAAGTGGCGGAATATTAACAGGTGAATGTGGATTGCCTCAGGGAGCAGATGGCTTCCGGAAGGGTGGTCATACCCGCCAACAGTCGGCATGCGCGGTTGGTTCCCTGCGGTATCGGCGAGGGATTGCAGGCGAAAGTTAATTCAAACGTCGGCACTTCATCGGACAGGGCCATTCCGGAAGAGGAGCTGGAAAAACTTCGTGTGTCCATTGAAGCCGGCGCAGACACGGTGATGGATCTTTCAACGGGAGAGGACATTGATGGGTCCAGGAAAAGCATTCTGGCTGAATCCACCGTGGCTATCCGTACGGTTCCCATCTAACAGGCCGTTGTTGAGACGGTCGAGGAAAAAGGTGCGCTCATTCACCTGGACAGTGACAAAATTTTTGAGGTGGTTGAAAAACAGGCCCGGGACGGTGTGGATTTCATCACCGTTCACTGCGGATTGACCCTGGCGGCCTTTGAGTTACTCAAAAACCAGGGGCGAATCACCAATATTGTCAGCCGCGGAGGATCTTTTCTCGCCACATGGATGTTGCACCATGGAGGTGAAAGAATATTTTCAGAATTGATCATCATGTGCTGATATGAAGGGTTTTGGATGAAAGCCCCCCTGTGCCCGTTCATTTGCCCATACAGAACTGGCTGAAGATGCTGTCCAGTATTTCATCATCGATGGTCTGTCCGGTGATTTCTCCCAGGTGATCGAGGCCGTTTCTGAGTTCAAATGCGACGATTTCCATGGGCCTGTTTTTTCGAGCGCTTTTACTTGCACAGAGGAATTGGTCCCGGGCCTTTAAAAGGGCTTGCCGATGCCTCAGATTCGGGACGGCCCGGGAAGTTGAGATGGTCAGGGTGTCGCCACTAAGAATGGTATCTTTGATGGCTTCTTTCAAATGGTCAATCCCCTCACCCGTCAGTGCGGAAATTTCGACCACTGAAAAGCGATTCAGATAATCGGCTTTTTCGGCGAAATCAGGTGCCGGCGGAAGATCAATTTTGTTCATGACCAACAGGGCTTTTCTGTTTTTCGCATGTCCTAAAAGATCCATGTCATCCTGGTTGATCGGGCGGCTCCTGTCAATGACAATCAAGAGAAGGTCCGCTTCCGCGGTTTTTTGCAAGGCAAGATCAATCCCCATCTTTTCCACTTCATCATTGACCTTCCGAATGCCTGCCGTATCCATGATGCGGATCGGGATGCCCCATAAGTTGAACGTCGCCTCAATGACATCACGGGTGGTGCCGGGAATGTCCGTTACGATCGCTTTCGTTTCATTCAAAAGGCGGTTTAACAGGCTTGATTTGCCAGAATTCACACGACCCGCAATGACCGTATTGATGCCGTCAATCCACACACGTTCGGTGTGGGCTTTAATGAGGATGTCGATGGGATGAATCAGTTTTTTCCGTATGGTTTCAGCGCCTTCATCTCTGAAGAGGTGTTCGATGTCTTCTTCCGGGAAATCGATGGTGGCTTCTGCGTTTGCAAGAATGTGAATGGCTTCTTTCCTCAGGGCCAGAACGTCCCTTTTGACAGATCCCTGGATCTGTTGTGCCGCCAGAAACAGTCCCCGTTCGGATCTCGCATTCATGAGATCAACGACCGCTTCCGCCTGTGACAAATCAATACGGCCGTTTAAGAACGCACGTTGCGTGAATTCTCCCGGCCGGGCCAATCGTGCACCGAGCCCCGTGAGGACTGTCAGTATTTTGGATAACAGGGTGTACCCACTGTGGGAATTGATTTCGATGATGTCTTCGCGGGTATAACTGTTGGGTGCCGCCATATAGGACAAAAGGACTTCATCAATGACGTTTCCGGAGCCGGGATCATGAACGTATCCCATGCAGAGGCGATGGCTTATAAAAGCGGTGTGGGGCGTTTTGGGTTTGAAAATTTTTTCGGCGATTTCAAGGGATTCAGGGCCGCTGATCCTGATAATCCCGATTCCTGCCTGACCCACAGGCGTGGCGATGGCGGCAATGGTATCTTCTGTATCTGTAGGTGGCACACACTTAACCAAAGACTATTGGGCGCGGGAAGCCCTTGACCCACTCTGTTTTCTGGGGATAATGACCACTTTCTTCAGGATCCCGTCTCCCTTTCCCTTGGTTCCCAGTTCATCATCGTCCCTCAGAGCCAGGTGAACGATTCTTCTGTCGTGTGGGTTGAGGAGATTGGTGGCCACCGGCCGTTTAATTTTCTTGGCTTTGTCCCCCATTTTCAGCGCCATCTGAACGAGAAATTCCTGTCGTCTCAACCGGTAGTTTTCAGAGTCTATGATCACACGTGACCGTTTTTCCAGTGTCTTGTTGACGATCTTATTAACGATAAACTGAAGTGCATCAAGTGTTTTGCCTTTCCGCCCGATCAAGAGGCCTGTTTTGTCCCCTTCAATATTCAGGTTTATGGATCCGTCCGCTATTTTACCGGTAACGGTGATGCCTTCCATGGGAATGAGGGCCAGAATATTTTCAAGCGCTTCTTTTGCGATGGCGATTTCATTTTCCCGATCATCCGGGACAGCGTCCGGAGCACCATCTGCCGGTTCAGGGGCGGAAGCCGTCGCCTTGGAAGCGGCCTTCGGCTCCGGCGTCTTTTCTTTTGAAATTTCCTCGACCGGTTCCGGTTGTTTCGGTTTTATGGTAACTTTTATTTTTGCCTTTCTGCCCCCAACGAGACCGAAGATGCCGGCCGATCCCGGTTCAAGGATGACAATATCCATCTGGTCTTTTTTGAGGTTCAGTTGGCGGCATGCATTCTCAATGGCGTCTTGATCTGTTTTTCCTTCAAATTCGTAGGTTTCCATGAGTGTCCTCCAGTTATTACGCCTTCTTTTTGTAAATTCGGTATTGCTGTCCTATGGAAAGGAGGTTGTTGACCAACCAGTAAAGAACAAGGCCGGAAGGGAAATTAATAAACATAAAAGTGAAAATCACGGGAAGGAACATCATAATTTTCGCTTGAGCAGGATCACCCGGTGACGGGGTCATTTTCTGCTGGATAAACATTGAAGCACCCATTAAGAGGGTTAATACCGGTATGCCATAAGGCGCCGACATGAAAGGGATTTGAAATGAGAAATGAAATAATCGGTCGGGTGCCGACAGGTCATTAATCCAGAAGATAAAGGGGGCATGCCTCAGTTCGATACAGTTGCCTAACGTCCTGTACAGCGCAAAGAATACCGGGATTTGAATGACCATGGGGAGACATCCTCCCATGGGATTCACCTTGTAGGTCTTGTACAGCGCCATCATCTCCTGGTTCAGTTTTTGTTTGTCACCCTTATGTTTTTCTCTGAGCTTGGCCATGCGGGGTTGAAGTTTCTGCATTTCCTTCATGGACTTATAGCTCTTGTGGGTGAGCGGCCAGAACAGAATTTTGACGAGAATGGTCAAAAGGATGATGGATACCCCGTAATTATGGAGGTACTTGTCAAAAAACTTCAGCACATACAGCAAGGGTTTGGCGATGATATCGGTCCATCCGAAATTGATGGCTTTATCCAGGTTTTTGCCGAATTTTTTCAGGATGCTCAGGTCACGGGGGCCCAGATAAAGCTGATATTCGCTGGTGGCCTGGGCCGATGGCGGCAGGGAAACCTCAGCAGGCAGGTAGACCCCTTCAAACATCCCGGAAGAAAGATGTTTTCCAGTAAACGAACCCTTGGCGGGGACCTCCGGTACAACGGCTGAAATAAAATAGTTGTCTTCATAACAGATCCAGCCGATGGTTCCTGTGGCTGATTTTGTTTCACCCGGATCTTTTACTTTCACTTCGTCAAGTTTGTCATCCAGAAACAGCGCAAATCCCACATAGGCGTAGTAGCCGCCCTTGGTCGCAGGCGGCAATGTCCGCAATGTCGTTCTGAAAACACCATTGACAGGCACCGTATTGGGGTTGGCGGCCGTCACGGCCAAATCGATACCATATCGATCGGGATAGAAACGGTATGTTTGGGTGACGGCAATGCCGTTCCGGTTGGTTCCGCGGAAGACAATCGTTGCGGGTTCAGAGCCCTGCTGGAGTGTCAAGGAATCTTTGTCTGCTGAAAAGGCGATCTCTTGCGTACCTGCAGCGGTACTGTCATCGAATTGAATGGTCAGGTAATTCCCCATTCCCTGTTCCAGCGTGACCATTTCAACAAAAGGAGAATCGGGATTGACCGTCTGACGATATTTTTTCAGTTTGAAGCTTTTAATGGTAGGGCCTACATTGCTGAAAACCGCTCTGTAAAGCGGGGTATCGATTTCGATTTTTCTTTCTTCCTGCTGGGCAACAGGCTGTCCAACTGTTTCGACTGTTTTGGAAGGTGCTGCGGGGGAGATGGTGACGGGGCTTTTTTCACCTTCCGGTGCCGGCTGGACATTTTCAGTGGATGACTGTTTTGGCGGCTCCTTTTTTGGTTTTGGTGCGAAAAAAAGAGACCATCCAACAAGTATGAGAAAGGACAGGGCAAAGGCCAATATTGTTTTTTTATCCATAAGTTGGGCTACTCAGTTCTAAAAAGCTTATGATTGAAAAACCCGCAGTCAGCTATTTTGTAGCGGGTTTAAATGCCACGGCAACGGTGCGTCATTCAAAGGAGGTCAATGACGTTATACCAGAGGGTCATATCCGCCCGGGTGGAACGGGTGACACTTGAAAATCCTGATAAGCGCCAGTAAGGTCCCTTTCAGGATCCCATACTTCTGGTAGGCATGGCGAGCATAGGTGGAGCATGTCGGGTAGAAACGGCAGGAAGGCGACCAAAAAGGCGAAATACACCGCTGATACAGGGCTATCAGCAAGATAGGGATATACCTGCAATTATATGTGAAACCCTTTTTAGGCGACGATCTTTTCAAGTTCTTTTTCGGCTTCGTGAAAATTGAGATAGCCAGCACCCTTTTTTGCAATGACGACGATGTCAAATCCCTTGGGAAAACGTGCTTTATGGAGCCTGTAAAATTCTCTGATCAGTCGTTTGGCTCTGTTCCTTTTGACGGCATTCCCCACTTTTCTGCTGGCCGTTACCCCAAGTCTCGTTGTTCCTAGCTCGTTCTTTCCGGAAATGGCGATGAAATGCCTCATGTGTCGATGTTTTCCGGAACGATTTACATTGACAAACTCCGTGCGACGCAATAGCCTCTCTTCTCTTGGAAAGGAAAAGGCTCCCCGCAAGCTCGGGGGAAATCGTTTCGATTCAAAGGACATTTATACTGTCAATCGTTTCCGTCCTTTGGCCCTTCTTCTTTTCAGAACATTGATTCCGGCCCGTGTTTGCATTCTTGCCCTGAAACCGTGGGTTCGTGCTCTCTTTATTCTACTGGGTTGATAGGTCATCTTCATAATGT
Organism: Deltaproteobacteria bacterium; assembly: GCA_022340265.1. GTDB lineage: Bacteria > Desulfobacterota > DSM-4660 > Desulfatiglandales > Desulfatiglandaceae > NaphS2. Next base: position 27,064 of record JAJDOH010000082.1, read on the forward strand.
AATAGAACCCCTTTACTGAAATTTTTTATAAACGATAATATAAACACATGCTTTGATTTTTGTCAAGCGCCAATTAGACTGCATGGCAATTCTCCAAATGGAAAGAATGCAGTTTCAACCGTGTTTTCACCTTCGGGCCGGGCCGCGGGTCGAGGTCTCAGGGATGATTTGGGTCTTTACGGTTTTTTCACAATTTGTATTGATAATTTTTGGCATATCCTTTATTTATTATAGTTCGGGCCGGTAAACTTTTTCATTGTACGTCGACGGTATAAACTTTAAATTGGTGTATGTGCGGGCAGTCGCCGTTCCGGGTTGATTATGGAAGAAAAATTTTTTTCTTAATAGGTGATTTTTTTTAAGTTCCTGAAGCGAGCAGAGAGGAAAAAGCGATGCTTTTTGACCCCATTCTGGGTTTATTCTCAAATGATCTGGCCATTGATCTCGGTACGGCAAATACCCTTGTATATATGAAGGGCAAAGGGATTGTGCTCAGTGAACCGTCCGTGGTGGCGGTTAGAAAAGACGGCCGGGGCGCCAATAGAGTATTGGCCGTCGGTAAAGAGGCGAAAATGATGCTGGGCCGAACTCCCGGCAACATCGTGGCCATCAGGCCCATGAAAGATGGGGTGATTGCAGATTTTGAAATTACGGAGGCTATGCTCAGGCATTTTATTCGGAAAGTCCATAACCGACGGACCCTTGTCAGGCCCCGGATTATCATATGCGTACCAAGCGGCATTACCCAGGTGGAGAAGCGGGCGGTTCGTGAAAGCGCTGAATCCGCGGGTGCCAGAGAGGTTTTTCTCATTGAAGAACCCATGGCGGCTGCCATCGGGGCTGGACTGCCCATTACCGAACCCACCTGCAATATGGTGGTAGATATTGGCGGCGGTACGACCGAGGTGGCGGTTATTTCCCTGGCGGGGATTGTTTACAGTAAATCCGTCCGGGTCGGCGGTGACAAGATGGACGAAGCCATCTTGCAGCATATCAAGCGGAAATACAACCTCCTGATCGGTATCAGTACTGCTGAAATCATCAAAACAGGCATTGGGAATGCCTACGCGGGAGATGCGGTTGAAACCATTGAAGTGAAGGGGCGTGATCTGGTAACGGGAATTCCCAAGATCCTCACCATAGACTCCGATGAAGTGAGGCAGGCGATTTCCGAGCAGGTTGAGACCATTGTCGAAACTGTTCGCATTGCCCTGGAACAAACGCCTCCCGAACTGGCTGCGGATATCGTGGATTCGGGTATCGTGCTTGCCGGGGGAGGCGCCCTGCTTCAAAATCTGGATGTTCTTTTAAGAGAAGAAACGAAATTGCCGGTGACCATTACGGAAGACCCGCTGTCTACGGTGGTCCTGGGATCCGGAAGGGCACTTGACAATATCAATATTCTAAAAGAGGTTACCATCCGATAAAATCTCTTTTTCTCCTTTGGCCTTTCATTGCCGTGCCCTTGATTTGGGCTTTGGCTTCCGTAATTGTTAACAAACGCACCAAATTTGTATCAAACCGTCCTTTGGCGGTCGCGATTTATGGGGGCGGGATTAGCCATTGAAGCGTGAAAAACGTTTTCCGAAAATCTGGATCTGGCTGGCCTTTATCTGTTTTGCACTGTTTTTGCTTTCCTCGAATGCCAGTCAGCGCGGTGGTTGGAATCAGGCGGAGCAACTGGTCGTTGAGGGTGCAACACCGGTTCAGAGCTTTTTCAAGCAGACCGTGAACATGCTGCTGGGCCTGTGGGAGGACTATTTCTATCTGGTTGATGTTCGCCAGGAAAACCGGCGTTTGAAACTGGAATTGGATTCTCTTAAACGGGAAAATGGGCTTTACAGGGAAATGGTGACCACTCAGAAACGCCTGACCGATCTCCTGAAATTCAAAAACGCGGTTGGTCAGCCGGTCGTTGCTGCTCAGGTGGTAGGCCTGGATCCAACAGGGTGGTTCCAGTCTGTTGTCATCGACAAAGGGGCGACATCAGGCATTAGGCGGAACATGCCCGTGGTGAATTCTTCAGGTGTCGTGGGCCGAATCGTCTCGGTCTCTCCAAATTATGCCAAGGTTCTGTTGATTGTCGATCAGAACAGCGCAGTTGACTGCCTTGTGCAGCGCTCACGCGATCGGGGAATGGTCAGGGGGCTGTCAGCCCAGATTTGTCGATTGGACTACATGGTTAAATCCGGCGACGCGAAAGAAGGGGATGTGGTTATCACATCGGGTCTGGGACAGGTATTCCCAAAAGGTCTTCCCATCGGAACCATCTCGAACGTAAAAGAGGGGGAAGGGACCCTTTTCAAGGACATTGAAGTGACACCTGCGGTGGATTTTTCCAAACTGGAAGAAGTTCTGGTTATGTTGCGGGCATCCAGCGAAGAACAAGAAAACCTGTCAGCGCATTCAATAAATTGAGCAGGTTCGGTAACATTACGGAAATAGCGAGGACAGCGCCGTTAAAGCTTCAGGAAACAGGCCGATAGGCTTTTACGTGTGGGCATGGGTGGGCGGAGGCATTGCAACCCTCCTGACCGGTATCTGGAGTGATCCGTGGGGTCTGGACTTTTTTGACCTGGATTTTCTGACGATTCTGACGGCATATCTGTTTATGGCGTTCGGCCAGATGGGGGCGGGCGTTTTCGCTCTGGGGCAGGGTTTTTTGATTGACGTGTTTTCAGGTGGGTTGCATGGTCTGTTTTCCGCCGCCTGCATCAGCGTTTTTTTCGTGATCCTTGTGGGATCCCGGTTCTTTAATCTTCTGAACCCAAAAGGGCAAATTATTATTGTCTCTGTTTCGGTTTTGCTGAAAAACGCCATGTTGTTGGTTCTTCTTCGTATTTTTTCACAGGATGTCCTTTACTCAAAAACATTTCTGCTGGAATCCCTTTTCTCCATAGGTATTACCGGGTTGTCCGCACCGCTTTTTTTTCAATTGTTCAACCACCTGCGCGGTGTTTCAGACAGGATGAGCAAAGGGGCTTCGCCGGATGAGAGTTGAGTGTTTGTGAGATTTTCTTTAACAGGTAATGCTTCAATTCCCCCATGACATTTAGGTTTGAAGCTTTTAAAAGCATGAAAGCACAAGGGTAAAACACCTTGAAGTCATCAACTTTCGATCCTGTTACGCAGGATCTTTTTGAAAAACAGCTGAAAATTGCCATGGTGTTTGTTCTGGTGATTTTTGGCGTCATTTTCCTCAGACTGTGGTTTCTGCAGATCGTAAACGGATCCTTCTACCGGGACAAGAGTGAAAACAACCGAATACGGCTTGAAAGCATGCCGTCTTTCAGGGGGGTTATTCGGGACCGCAGCGGAAAAATCCTGGTGGATAATCGACCCTCTTATGATCTTTGTGTTATTCCGGAGGAAATTCACGATACCGAAACGCTGCTGACTGGGCTGGCTGCTCTGGGCGATTTTGATATGACGTCCATGAAAGCAAAAATCAGGCAAGCGGCCAGTGGATACCCTTTCAAACCTGTCTGCCTGAAAAAGGATATTTCCCGTGATGAGCTGGCCATGCTTGAAACGCGTCGATTCGATCTGCCGGGTGTCATGATTACAGTGAGGCCGCAACGAACCTATTTTTACGGCGATCTGGCGGCGCATGTGCTGGGATATCTGGGTGAGATCAGTGAGAAGCAACTAAAAAGCGGCGCATTTTCCGATACGAGGTCCGGCGACCTGATTGGTAAGACGGGAATGGAGAGAAAATGGCAGAAGTCGCTTAAAGGCGGGCGCGGCGGGGAGCAGGTAGAGGTTGATGCGGCAGGTCGAAGGATTAAAGTGATATCTCGAAGCTCGCCCATTTCAGGGGCGGATGTCTGTCTGACCATCGATCGGGAGTTGCAGATGCTGGCCGAAAGAGCCTTGGATGGAAAGCATGGGGCTGTGGTGGCCATGGACCCGCGTAACGGGCAGATTCTGGCCCTGGCAAGCAGCCCTTCTTTTGATCCCAACCTGTTCATTACGGGCTTCGATGAGGAAACCTGGAAGAACATGGTGTCATCCGGTGATCATCCGCTGAATAACCGGGCCCTTACCGGGCAATACCCTCCCGGAAGTATTTTTAAGATCGTTGTAGCACTGGCCGGTCTTCAGGAAGGGGTGATCACGCCTGATGAAACGGTGTTCTGCAATGGTGAATATTCACTTGGCAGAGGGAAATACCGCTGCTGGAAACGGTGGGGGCACGGAAAGGTAGATTTGAATCGAGCACTGGTGGAATCGTGTGATATCTACTTTTATCATCTGGGCATGCGACTTGGTGTCGATAGGATTGCCCGCTACGCACACCAACTGGGGCTGGGGCAAAAAACCGGCCTGGATCTGGGAAATGAAAAAGCGGGTCTCATACCCTCAACCCAATGGAAGAAGAAACGGTGGGGCGTCCCCTGGCAGGGGGGAGAAACCGTTTCCACCGCTATCGGTCAGAGTTTTGTGCTGGTGACCCCACTGCAGATCGCCACTTTTGCATCGGCGGTTTTTAACGGGGGGCACGTTTACAGACCCCAGTTGACCCAATGGGTTCGAAAACCGGGCGGTGAGAACATTTTTGAATTTAAGCCCCAACTGGTCAGGGATGTGGGGATCAAGCCGAAATATCTGGAACTGGTAAGGAAAGCCCTTTCGGGTGCCGTTAACAATCCACGGGGCACCGGGACCAAAGCAAAACTGCCTGATATTACGGTGGCCGGGAAAACCGGTACCGCGCAGGTGGTGAATCTCAAAAAGGAAAAAAATGCGAAAGCAAAAGGTGAAATTCCCTGGAAGTACCGGGATCATGCCTGGTTTGTTGCGGTGGCCCCGGCCGATGCCCCCAGGATCACGGTGTCCGTTCTCATTGAGCACGGCGGGCACGGTGGAAGCGCCGCCGCCCCCATTGCCAAAAAGCTCATTGAGGCCTACCTTCGCGTACCCGTTGATTCATAACGTTTTGATGTTGAAAGCGGAATCCGGTGTTATCAAATCCAAAGTTTTTAGCCCGATGCGTTCGTTGATATGCTTGATCGAAGATTGATTCAAAATTTTGACTGGGTTTTGCTGTTGCTTCTGTTGCTGCTGGCCGGAATCAGCATTCTCAACCTCTACAGCGCTACTTACGCCATTCGGGACGTGGGTGGTTCGCGAATCTTTATGAAACAGTTTTACTGGTTCCTGATCGGTTTCAGTGTGTGTCTGGTGATGATCACCTTCAATTATTATTATCTTGAGCGGCTGGCGTATCCAGCATACTTTTTTACGGTGGCGCTCTTGATTATTGTTTTGCTGGTGGGAAAAGCCATGTCGGGATCACAGCGCTGGTTGACTCTGGGTCCGCTTGTTTTTCAGCCATCGGAGCTTGCAAAAATTTCAATGGTGCTGGTACTGGCCAAATTTTTCAGTGACAGGGGCGACGTTGTAGAATACCGTTTGAGGGATCTCTGGCAGCCGTTTATCCTGATTCTGATACCCTGTGGCCTTATTCTGAAAGAACCGGATCTGGGGACGGCCCTGTTTGTGGGGATGGTCTCTTTTTCAATGATTCTGCTGGTAAAGGTTAATCGGAAATCCATATTGATCTTTGTTGGCGTCTGTGTTATGGCCGCTCCGGTGATCTGGTTTGGGATGAAAGATTACCAGCAACGTCGCATTCTGACATTTTTACAGCCCGACACGGAACCCCTGGGCGCCGGTTATCACATCAACCAGTCCAAAATCGCCATAGGATCCGGTCAATTCTGGGGCAAAGGATATCTAAAAGGGACCCAGACCCGACTTCATTTTCTTCCGGAACAGCATACCGATTTCGCTTTTTCAGTGTTCGCTGAAGAATGGGGCTTAGCCGGTGTTACGGTCCTGCTGCTGTTGTACCTTTTTCTGGTCCTTTGGGGCTTATATATCGCAAAAGGATCCAAAGACAGGTTCGGCGCCATTCTTGCCGCGGGCATTGTTGCCATTGTATTCTGGCAGGTGGTTATCAATGTGGGGATGGTGACGGGTCTTCTGCCGGTTGTGGGGATTCCGCTTCTGCTTTTCAGCTATGGCGGCTCATCTCTGATTTCAACCATGGCCGCCATGGGTCTCTTGATGAATATCAGTATGAGACGCTTTATGTTTCAATGAAAATCTGTTGCTTTCACGGCAAAAAAGCTTACTGTTTGTTTTTGTTGCATGAAAACGAAAGCCTGTGTTATAGACCCTTGCATTTTTGGGCCTGCGTGATAAATCTGTTTCAGACACTTTCATCGGATCCTTACCCTTCAAGGAAGAGTTCATAACATATGGCCGCAAAACATCGACAAATTTTCATCAACACCACCAGTGGAACGGATATCCTTGATATTACCAGGGAAGTTGCGCGCGAAGTTGAAGAATCGCGGGTGGTGAACGGTGGGGTGACCCTTTTTGTTCCGGGATCCACCGGTGCGTTGACCACCATTGAATTTGAAAGCGGCGTCATCAACGATCTCAAGAAGGCCATTGATAGGATGGCGCCTGTGGATATCTACTACGAGCACAATGAACGGTGGGGAGATGGAAATGGTTATTCCCACGTTCGTGCGGCGATTTTCGGTGCTTCGTTGCACATTCCCGTTATTGACGGAAGGCTGACACTCGGGACCTGGCAACAGATTGTCCTCCTGGATTTCGATAACAGACCTCGCAAAAGACGGATTGAGGTTCAAATAATTGACTAAATCATCTTTCAAAAAGGGACTGCCGTCCATCAGCAAAAAGATCCGTTTCACGGACAATGAACTGTTGCGATCCTTATGCGGAGAACAAAACGCCCATCTGAATCTCATTGAAAAGAAGATCGGGGTTTCCATAAATCTCAGAGGGAATGTGCTCACGCTTCAAGGTGGTGACTGGGAAGTGGAGTTGGCCGAAAAGGTACTTTCTCAGCTCTATAAATTATTGGAATCTCAATATCCGCTCTATATTAATGATGTCTCACATGCCATTGGGATATTAAGTGGAGATCGCTCGGTGGATTTGAAGAAGATTTTCAAGGATGAGGTCTATATCACTTCCCAAAAAAAAATTATTACTCCCAAAACCATTAACCAGAAGAAATACATCGACAGCATCAAGAATTATGATATTGTTTTTGGGATCGGGCCGGCAGGGACGGGAAAAACCTATCTTGCCATGGCCATGGCCGTGGCGTCTTTGATCAGAAAAGACTGTAATCGCATTATTCTGGCGCGTCCCGCTGTGGAGGCAGGGGAGCGGTTGGGATTCTTGCCCGGCGATCTGTATGAGAAAGTAAACCCCTACCTGCGGCCGCTTTATGACGCGCTTCACGACATGATGCCTTTTGAGAACGCATCCGAACTGTTGGAGAAGGGGGTCATCGAGGTGGCGCCTCTGGCCTTTATGAGAGGTCGTACACTGAACGACTCCTTTGTCATCCTGGACGAGGCCCAGAATGCGACACCGGAACAGATGAAGATGTTTCTGACCCGTTTGGGTTTCAGCTCCAAGGCGGTTATCACCGGAGACATTACTCAGACGGATCTGCCCAGAGGGCAGATATCGGGCCTGATTGAGGCCTCTCATACGCTATCTGGCATTGAAGGCATTCAGTTTGTGAGTTTTTCCAGGGAAGACGTGATCAGGCATCCGCTGGTTCAAAAAATCATCGATGCCTACGAGAAACTGGACTCAGAAAGGAAGGCATGAGGCTCAGGTATTTATGACCAAGCAGACTGCAAACGAACGGAAACTGAAGCCCCTTCATCAAATGAAGAACGCTGGACGGCGGGAAAAGGAATCGTCCACCAGACCGAAACCCGGCCTCTCGGACCGAAAACCCCGTTTTAGCGCCGATGCCAAGAAATGGTCTATTTTTATCGGTCTCAGCCTGATTTTTTCCGTGCTCTTGTTTCCCAGCATTTTAACCCCAACCAAAACATACAATCTTGGGGATGTGGCCGATCGCGATATGAAGGCTTCCAGGGAATTTTTGGTGGAAAACAGTGAGTTGACACAAAAGAACAGAGAGGAAGCCGTTCGCGCCGTCTTGCCCGTCTATGATTTCGACCCCATGGCCACCGATGTGATTCCCAGGGTTCGAGAAGCTTTTGCAGCCGGTCGCACGTATCTGGCTGATTCCTTAAAAACGGCGTGGACATCCACATCTCCTGAGGAAGCGCAAAAGAATTATCTTGAGATGAAGAACGCCTTTCGCGAGCGATTTTTTGAAATCCTTGATATCCCTGATAACGAGACTCTTTTTCAAACACTGGTGATGAGCGATTTCTCGTTCAGGGCAGAGTCCGTAATCATCAGGCTCTTAAGGGATGTGTTCAAGCGGGGCGTGGTGGGTAATCAGGCGATGCTCATGAGCCATCGTGGCAGAGGCATTGCCCTTCAAAACATCCAGGATGGCAAAGAGGAGACGGTTTCCGACCTTGATCGTTTTTATGACCTTAACACGGCCGTTTCTTTTGTTCAGGACGAGGGTCGGACGCTCACCCAAAACCTATGGCCGGAAAAGCTGGTGCAAGCCACGCTGGCGCTTTGCGAAACCCTCATCAAACCCAATCTTACTTTCAACAAGCGCGAGACGGCGTTAAGGAAGGAAGCGGCCGGGAAATCGGTCAAGCCCTTCTTTTTCAAAGTAAAAAAAGGCGAGATTTTTGTCAGGGAAGGTGAGCGGATTACCCCCGAGCAACTTGTCAAACTAAATGCTCAGTACAAATACCTGAAACAGAAAAAGATGCTTGGAAGAGTCCCGGCAATGGCAGTTCTCATGGCGTTCTTGCTGGTTTCCATGTATCAATTGGGCCTCAGAAAAAGCAGGTCATATGATTCCGAAATCAGAGACCTGCTTTTAAACGCAGTGATGCTGCTGGTTATCTTTTTTGTGGTGATTGCGTTTAATTTTGTGGCAATTGAAACAGCACGGGGCTTTCATTTTTTCTCGTCGAGAGCCCTGTTGTATGCCATTCCGGTTGCCGGTGGCGCTATGCTGATCTGTATTTTTCACGGTATCGTCACTGCTGCCAGTTTTTCCCTCGTCGCTTCTGTCTTGGCCTGTGCGGTCGTGGACGGTCGCGTGGAATTTTTCACCTATTTTTTCGTCAGTTCCCTTTTGGCGGCCACCTGGGTTCGCCGTTACAGCGACCGAGGCGTCTTCGTTGAGGCGGGCCTTAAAGTGGGGCTTTGCAACATGATTCTGGCCTTTGCCATTGAGGGATTGTATGGCGCCTTTTTCAATGTTGAAAGTGTTATCGCCTGTTGCTCAGCATTCATCGGGGGCGTACTGGTCGGCGTGATTGCCACAGGGTTGATGCCGTTGATCGAAATGTCCTTCGGATACACCACCGATATCAAGCTGATGGAATTGGCCAATCTCGATCAACCTCTTTTGCGGGAGTTAATGGTTCAGGCCCCCGGAACCTATCACCACTGCGTTATCGTCAGCAGCATGGTGGAGGCTTCGGCAAGGGCCATCGGCGCCAACCCCCTGCTGGCCAAGGTGGCTGCCTACTATCATGATATCGGCAAAATCAAGAAACCCCTTTACTTCATTGAAAACCAGGCGGGTAAAGCCAATCGTCATGAGAAACTGGCGCCATCCATGAGCGCCCTGATTCTTATCGCCCATGTGAAAGACGGCGTGGAACTGGCTCGTCAGGCCAAACTGGGTCGGGAGATCAGGGCCATCATTGAGCAGCATCACGGGACTTCCCTGATCTCATTTTTTTACGAAAAGGCTAAAGAGAGGAGCGAGAAAAAAGGAGACAAATCGTTGCAGGTAAAAGAGGAGGATTTTCGTTATCGAGGACCCAGGCCTCAGACCCGGGAAGCGGGTCTTGTCATGCTGGCGGATGTCATCGAAGCGGCTTCGAAAACCCTCGTGGACCCCACATCGGCGCGAATACAGGGGATGGTGCAGAAGATCATGAACAAAGTGTTTTCCGACGGGCAGCTGGATGAGTGTGAATTAACCCTGAAGGATCTTCATGCAATCGCCAAAAGCTTTAATCAGACCTTGAGCGGTATTTTCCACCATCGGGTTGAATATCCCGAGCCTGTGGCGAAAGTTGCTTCCGCGCGTCCTCAAGAGGGAGCGGGAAACGGCAAAAACGGCCAGAAAAGAAAGATCGAAAATGGAAATTCAGATCAAAATGGACTGTCCGGTGCCAAGTCTGGACGAACAGAAAATAAAGCTGAAAGCGAAGAGAGTCTTAGAAGACTTGGACTGTCGTGATAAGGAATTGAGCATTCTTTTTACGGATGACGAACATATGGCGCTGCTGAATCGGCAATACCGAAAAAGGGAAGGCGCCACCGATGTGCTGTCGTTTTCCATGCAGGAGTCCTTGGACGGGGACGATGACACCCCCCTTTTTGAAACGGTTATGCTGGGAGATGTGGTGATATCCGTGGACACGGCGTCTAGGGATGCGAAAGAACTGGGGCAGTCCTTTGAGAAGACCGTTGACCGATTGTTGGTTCACGGTATTTTACACCTCGTGGGATATGATCATGAAACATCTCAAAAGGATTCCGAACGCATGATGGATGAAGAAGAACGCTTATTGGCACAGATCTGAATCCGATACCTGGCAAGGGTACTTTAGATGGATATGGTTAGGGAGGTTGGATGATGGCGAAATTGGCTGTAAATGTAGATCATGTGGCAACGATCCGTGAGGCCAGGGGCATTGATGCCCCCGATCCGGTTCTGGCGGCGGGCATCGCTGAGCTTGCGGGCGCGGATGGCATTATCTGCCATCTCAGGGAGGACCGGCGTCATATCAATGACAGGGACCTCAAATTGTTGCGTGAGACTGTAAAGACCAAGCTCAATATGGAAATGGCTGCGGTTGATGAAATGGTTGAGATCGCCATTTCCGTCAAACCGGACATGGTAACCCTGGTCCCCGAGAAGCGGGAAGAACTCACAACGGAAGGGGGACTGGATGTTATGGCCCGATCCGCTCATTACAGCGAGGTTGTGGGTCGGTTGCACGAGGCTGGGATCAAGGTCAGTTTTTTCATAGACCCGGATCCGGAACAGGTGGGGGCCGCCCGCGACTGTCAGGGTGACATTATTGAGATCCACACCGGTCATTATGCTGAGGCGGAAAGCGAAGACGAGGCGGAAAAGCGCTTTGAGAGAGTCATTCGCGCAGCACAGACCGCATCATCAGTGGATTTGGGCATCAGCGCCGGCCATGGCCTCAACTATCAGAATATCAAGAGATTCAAAAAGCTGCCCTTGGTTCAGGAATACAGCATCGGTCACAGCATCGTTGCCATGGCGGTTCTGGTGGGATTTGAGAAAGCTGTTCGGGAAATGATGGATCTGGTAAAGGCGTTTTGAAGTACGATTCGAAATCGGGATATTTTTCGATTCCAAGAAATAGTTATGGAGGTCAGCCGTCATGCTGAACGCCAGCGACATAATGACGACGGAAGTCATCACGGTCAAAAAAGAAACCCCTCTGAAGGAACTTGCTGAGATTCTCTACAAGAATCGTATTAACGGTGTTCCCGTGGTGGATGATGAAGGCTTGCTTATCGGCATTATCTGCGAGAGCGATCTGGTTCGAAAGGACAAAAAACTCCACATTCCCACAGTGGTGGCGCTTTTTGATGCGGTGTTTTATCTTGAAAGCTCAAAAAACATGGAAAAAGAAATCAAACAGATCAATGCCACAACCGTGGAAGAACTGTTTTCCCGGAAGGTTGTTACCGTTGATGAAAAAACGCCCATTGACGAGATTGCCACCATCATGACCCAAAAAAAGATTTATACGATTCCCGTCATGGACGGAAATCGCATGGTGGGTGTCATCGGAAAGGGCGACGTCATAAGGACTTTTCTTACTTGAAAGAAATAGGCGTGCGTTACCGAACCGAGTCTTCCCGAAAGACCGTTGGGCTGGGGCGAAAGCTGGGACAACTCCTGCATGGAGGCGATCTGATTGTTCTGACGGGAGAACTGGGCTGCGGAAAAACATGGTTCACCAAAGGAATTGCGCTGGGCTTGGGTATTACTGAAGTGGTGACCAGTCCTTCATTTGCGTTAATGAACGCCTATGAGGGTGTGAAAACGCTTTTTCATATGGACGTTTACCGTCTGGAAGCCGCGGAGGATTTTCTGGATACGGGATTGGATGAGTGTTTTGACGGCGAGGGGGTGGTGGTGATGGAATGGGGTGACAAGTGGCCCGAGATTCTGCCCGCCCGTCGTTTGAATGTGGCTTTTAAAATTGTGGGCGAGCAGTCACGGGAGTTGGTGATGACCGGGGAGCATCCCCGGATGGTCGAAGTCCTGGCAGCCCTCGATCAAGATGTATGAAGGAAGGAAAATGGCACTTATTGTACAAAAATATGGTGGCACTTCGGTGGGCAGCATAGAGAAGATCAAGGCGGTGGCTGAACGTGTTATCGAAACCCACAATGAGGGAAACCAGATGGTGGTGGTGCTCTCCGCCATGGCCGGTCAAACCGATGGATTGATCAATATGGCGAAAGAGATCGATCCTAATCCGGATTCGCGGGAACTGGATGTGCTGATGTCCACGGGGGAGCAGGTCAGTGTGGCGTTGTTTGCCATCACATTGAAATCCATGGGCCATGATGCCTGTTCCCTGCTGGGGTTTCAGGCGGCGATTCACACGGATGAGTTGTATGGAAAAGCCAGAATACATGATATTGCCGTTGATCGGATTACCGAGAACCTGGATGCCGGCCGGATCGTGATTGTGGCCGGGTTTCAAGGACTGAACGCGCGAGGTGACATTACGACTTTGGGACGCGGGGGTTCGGATACAACCGCGGTGGCCCTCGCGGCGGTGTTGAATGCAGACGTGTGTGAAATTTTAACCGATGTGGACGGGGTTTATACCACGGATCCCAACATCTGTCGAAAAGCCAAAAAGATGGATTTTATTTCATACGACGAAATGCTGGAGATGGCCAGCATGGGGGCAAAGGTCCTTGAAATCCGATCGGTGGAGTTTGCCAAGAAATTTAATGTGCCGATTCACGTAAGATCCACTTTTACAAAAGAAAGGGGGACCATGGTGGTTGCTGAAACAAAAGACATGGAAAAAGTTGCGGTATCGGGCGTTGCTTATAACAAAAACGAGGCCAGGATTACCATACGACAGGTTCCGGATCAGCCGGGAGTGGCATCCAGAATTTTTGACCCGGTTTTCAAAGCAGGTATTCTGGTGGACATGATCGTTCAAAACACCAGTCAGGACGGATTTACGGATCTCACCTTTACGGTGCCCAAAGGGGACTTTTACCAAGCCATGAAGCTTGTGAGTGACGTGGGAAAAGATGTGGGCGCGGAAACGGTTCTGGGGGATGAAAACATCGCCAAAGTTTCCATCATCGGTGTCGGCATGCGGGTCCATGCGGGCATTGCCAAAAAGATGTTCGCGGCCCTGGCCGAGAAAAGCATCAATATCCTGATGATCAGCACTTCTGAAATCAAGATTTCCTGCATCATCGAAGACAAATATACTGAATTGGCGGTACGCGTTCTTCACGATACCTTTGGCCTGGACCAAGAGCATGCGAAAGAGGAAAATTTTTAACGGTACCGGGGGGCTTCTTCTGCTTTTTCTGCTCCTGTTCGTAAACTTTCTGGGCAATGCTTTGAATCTGCAGTTTTCAGGTGAACCACAACCCGCAAAAGAAGTGTTTGTTGAGGCTGCCGGTGATGTTAACAACCCTGCTGTTTATGGGTTTATTAACGTGCCTCATCTGGCGGGATTAATTGATCGGGCGGGCGGTTTGACGGGCTCAGGCTCAGCGGATATTCCTCTGGAACGTGTGTCGCTTACCTCGGGCAGTAAGATGGTCATAACCCGTGCCTTGAAAGAAGAAGTGGTCATTGCTCAGATTAAAATGTCACCTTTTTACCGTTTGACATTGGGAATTCCCATTTCCATCAACACGGATACACTCCTGGGACTCACGGCCGTGCCCGGAATCGGCCCTAAAACGGCTGCGGCCATCATTTCGGCCCGTGAGCGAAAAGGCGGATTCAAGCAGTTGAAGGATCTCATGACCGTTCGTGGCATCAGCAATGCCGTTTACGCCAAAATCAGCCCATATCTGACATTATGAAAGAATTGAAGGCGTAAATGATTTTTTTAGGCATCGATACATCCTGTGATGATACGTCCGCCGGCATTGTGGCCGATGGCAAACAGACCCTGGCCAACGTCATTCACTCACAGGTGAAGCTTCACCATCCTCACGGCGGAGTGGTTCCTGAACTGGCTTCCAGGGAACATGTGAGGAACATCGTTCCCGTAGTGGATGAGGCGTTGAGACATGCAGATCTCCATATGGCCGATCTCGATGGCATTGCCGTTACCGTGGGTCCGGGTCTGGTGGGGGCACTTCTGGTAGGGCTTTATTATGCCAAAGGACTGACCTATGTGCTGAAAAAGCCATTGGTTGCCGTAAACCATCTGGAAGCCCACATCCTTTCCGTTTTTCTGGAAACGGAATATCCGTCCTTTCCCTTTGTGGCCCTGACGGTTTCCGGGGGACACACAAGCCTTTATCACGTTGAAGATTTCGGTCGCTATACCCTTTTGGGGCAAACCCTTGATGATGCCGCCGGCGAGGCATTTGACAAAGTGGCCAAGATTTGCGGCATGGGATATCCGGGCGGCGCAATTATCGAAAAAGCATCCGAAGAAGGTCGCCGGGACGCTGTGGCGTTTCCACGGGCCTATCTGTCCAAGACTTCTCTGGATTTCAGTTTCAGCGGCTTGAAAACAGCTGTTTCACTGTTTCTGAAAAAATGGCGTGAGGACGCTTTGTTGAGGGATGAGATCGGTCTAAACGATATCATCGCCTCTTTTCAGGAATCCGTTGTGGACGTGCTTGTGGACAAGGCCGTAATCGCCGCAAAACGCATGGGAGTGGCATCACTGGTCCTTGCCGGCGGCGTGGCATGCAACAACCATTTAAAAAACCGCCTGGTGGCCACCGCCCGTTCCGAGGATATTTCGGTATATTATCCCCGTCCTGTGTACTGTACGGACAACGGCGCCATGATTGCGCTGACCGGTTACCACCGGTTTATGCGAAATGACACCGCCCCCATGTCCGTGGACGTCAGGGCAAAATATCCGATTCAGGATCTCATGGCGAACCACTGAAAGCAGCCCCGGTGTCATATTTTTTCTAAACTTTATTTTTCAAGGAATATGGAGAAGGCAAATTTTTCGACACTTTTCCATGGTTGTTGACTTTTGAAAGCAAGCAGGCTGATCCGATACTACTACCTTCGATTCATTCGGCTGCGCGGCGATCCCCATGAGTTGGCGCTCGGTATGACCTTCGGCGTTTTTACGGGTATGATGCCCATCATGCCCTTTCAAATGGCTCTTTCCGTGGCGCTGGCGCTCATCTTCAAGGGAAGCAAGATTACGGCAGCCGTGGGGACCTGGATCAGCAACCCATTGAACTGGTATTTCCTCTACTACTTCAGCTACAAACTGGGGGCCTGGGTCCTGGGAATGGAAGGATACGGCGCCATGTTTAGAACCATTATGGATATGGTGCGATCCGGTGCGGAATCCATGGCCATTGTGCAGAAGATCATGGAATCCGGCGGGCTCATGGTGGCGGCGTTTCTTGTGGGGGGGGTCATTATGGGCACGGTCGTGGCGTTGCCTTCATATTTTATTTTCCTTTACATCTTCAAACGCATAAAGCAGTGGCGGAAGTCCGGAAAGAGCTGAATTTTGGTAACCGTCCAAACATCGAGAACAGGTCCGTCATTTCGGCCCAGCAAGAGACTGGGACAGAATTTTCTGGTGGACCCCGGTATCAGTGCGAGGATCGTATCCCTTTCGAGGTTTACGCATGAAGACACGGTTTTGGAAATCGGACCGGGAAAGGGTGCTCTGACAATCCCTTTGGCCGCCAAGGTAAAACATGTTCTGGCAGTGGAGAAAGATGGTCGACTGGCGGACTGGCTGGGCGGCAGGCTCAAAAGGGCCGGGATCAACAACGTGACGCTGCTGCATGGAGATATCCTGAAACTGGACTGGCTCGTCCTGAAATCCCATTTTCGAGGCAGGATGCCCGTCATGGGGAATCTGCCCTATAACATTTCATCCCCCGTTCTTGAAAAAATGTGCCAAAAACCTCAATGGATGGGGCAGGCCGTTCTTATGTTCCAGAAGGAAGTCGCCCAACGATTGACAGCGGTACCGGGGAGCAAGGCCTACGGGGCGCTGAGCCTTCTGGTGCAGTACCATGCTGAGGTCCTTTCGAGGCTCACCGTAGTCAAGGGATCTTTTTTCCCCGTCCCAAAAGTGGATTCCATGGTGGTTTCTGTCGATTTTGAAAAGCCTTATCCCCGGAGAGCCATTAATGAGGCGGTTTTTATAAAAGTGGTGAAAGGCGCCTTTATGCATCGAAGAAAAACAATCATCAATTCCTTGAACGGTGCTCTGCCGGATCAAACCCGGGAATCCCTTTTAACCGCTTTGGCGGCCTGTGGCATCGATCCCGGGAAAAGGGGCGAAACCCTCGAAATGGGGGATTTTCTGAGACTGTCATCCGCGCTGCAATTGACAACCGAATAACAATGGTGATACAAAATAAAATTTCCCTTTGAAACCATTAGAAAATACCGCTCAGGAAAAGTACTTTCATGGAGATTATAAAGACCGTTAAGCAGATGCAACAGGCTGCCCATGCCATTCGCACGGGGGGAGAATCCATTGCCCTGGTCCCCACCATGGGATTCCTTCACGAGGGTCACCTTACGTTGATGCGGGTGGGGAAAGAGCATTGTGATCGGCTGATTGTGAGCATTTTTGTCAATCCGACCCAGTTCGGCCCCAACGAGGATTTAGAGGCTTACCCCAGAGATACCGAGGGGGACCTTCGAAAAGCCGAAAATGTGGGAGTCGATCTGGTGTTCATGCCTTCTGCAAGGGAAATGTACCCTCAAGGTGCTCAAACCAGTGTGGTGGTAAAGGATCTCCCCCGCCATTTGTGCGGTCTGTCGCGCCCCGGGCATTTTGACGGCGTCACTACCGTTGTGGCCAAATTGTTTCATATGGTCAATCCCCATGTGGCTGTTTTCGGACAGAAGGATTACCAGCAGTTGGCCGTGATCAGCCGAATGGTTATGGATCTTGATATGGACATTCAGATCATCGGTGTGCCAACGGTGAGAGAAAGAGACGGATTGGCCATGAGCTCCCGGAACAGTTACCTGTCGGCGGAAGAGCGGCAATCGGCCTTGTCACTCAAGAAATCGTTGAATCTGGCTGAACGGCTCTTTAACGAAGGGGAAAGGCGTGCACAGGCAGTTAAGGATTTTGTACAGTCCTATATTCTGGAACATCCTCACACGGAGATCGATTATATTGCGCTCTGCGACCCCGTTACACTGGAAGATGTCAATACCCTTACGGAAGGCACGTTGGTAGCCCTGGCAGTTCGGGTCGGAAAAACCCGCTTGATTGATAACGCCCGTTTAAGAAAACAAAAGAAGTCAAAAAAACAATAAAATAGCATCTATTACGACTAACCAATTGAATAAGAGGAGCTTTTCCATGAAAGGTACAAATTTTCTTTTTACTTCGGAGTCTGTTACCGAAGGCCATCCGGACAAAGTGGCGGATCAGATATCGGATCATATTCTCGATGAAATTTTCAAACAGGACCCCAACTCCCGGGTGGCCTGCGAGACCCTTGTAACCACCGGCATGGCCATGATTTCAGGCGAGATTACCACCACCGCCTATGTACACATGCCGGAGGTGGTCCGGCAGACCATCAAGGATATCGGTTACAAGAATTCCTCCATGGGATTTGACTGGGAAACCTGCGCCGTTCTTTCAACCATCGATAAGCAGTCGCCGGATATCGCCATGGGTGTTGACGGAACCGGACTTTTCAAGGAACAGGGTGCCGGCGACCAGGGACTCATGTTCGGATATGCTTGCCGGGATACGGAAGTCCTGATGCCCATGCCCATCTTTCTGGCCCATGCCCTCACGAGACGATTGGCCCATGTACGGAAATCAGGGCAGTTGCCGTGGCTCAGACCCGACGGCAAAAGCCAGGTAACCGTTGAATACGAGGAAGGAAAACCCAAGAGAATCCATACGGTGGTCATTGCGGCCCAGCACAGTCCCGATGTGGATTATGACACAATCCGGGAATCGATTATCGAAAAAGTGATTCTGGAGGTGATTCCCGAGGGCTTGCTGGATGATGAAACCCAGTATTTTATCAATACCACCGGCCGTTTTGTGGTGGGGGGGCCTCAGGGAGACTGCGGGCTTACCGGCCGCAAAATTATTATGGATACCTATGGTGGATTCGGCTACCACGGCGGAGGCGCTTTCTCCGGAAAAGACCCTTCCAAGGTGGACCGAAGCGCTTCTTACATGTGCCGCTATATCGCCAAAAATATTGTGGCGGCGGGATTGGCGGAAAAATGCGAAATTCAGGTGGCTTATACCATCGGCCGTGCGGAACCGGTTTCCATTGCAGTGGGCGCCTACAGTACCGGTGTATTGCCGAGCCGTGAATTGACCGATATCGTCAAAAAGGAATTTGACCTGAGGCCGGCGGCCATTATTGAACGGTTGGACCTGTTGCGGCCCATCTATCGCAAAACATCCAATTACGGTCATTTCGGGCGTGAACTGCCGGAGTTCACCTGGGAAAAGACGGATGTGATCAAC
Organism: Deltaproteobacteria bacterium; assembly: GCA_022340265.1. Classification (GTDB taxonomy): domain Bacteria; phylum Desulfobacterota; class DSM-4660; order Desulfatiglandales; family Desulfatiglandaceae; genus NaphS2. The sequence continues at coordinate 45,762 of JAJDOH010000082.1, forward strand.
ACCCTTAAGCGCGCTGTCAAATAATCCCAAATTTCAGAAAACCACACGAGGATATTTAATATGGATTACGATATCAAAGACATTCAGCTGGCGGAAAAGGGTCGGCTGAGAATTGAATGGGCCGAAAAGAGCATGAGGGTCCTGAGAACAATCAAAGAACGATTTGAGTCCGAAAAACCGCTGAAGGGACTCAGGCTTTCCGCCTGTCTTCACGTGACCACGGAGACGGCCTCCCTGGTAAAGACCCTTAAGGCCGGTGGTGCGGAAGTGGTTCTGTGTGCTTCAAACCCTCTTTCAACCCAGGATGATGTGGCCGCTTCACTGGTGGCCGACGACGAAATCCCGGTTTTTGCCATCAGGGGCGAAAACCACGCCACCTATTACAGCCACATCCTGTCGGCCCTTCAGCATGAGCCGCACATCACCATGGATGATGGCGCGGATCTGGTGAGTTCCCTTCATTTTATCGCCCTACAGAAATGGGATGATCTTGAAGCGTCCGTCAGTGCCTGGGGGCAAAGCCTCACAGAGGAAGACCGCGGCCGTTTTTTAAAGAACGTCATCGGCGGGACCGAAGAAACCACCACCGGTGTGATTCGACTTCGAAGCATGGAAAAAGACGGGGTGCTGCAATTTCCGGTGGTTTCGGTGAACGATGCCGATACCAAACACCTTTTCGATAACAGATACGGTACCGGACAGAGTACGGTGGATGGTATCATTCGGGCTACCAACCGATTGCTGGCGGGCAGCACATTTGTGGTCAGCGGTTACGGCTGGTGTGGCAGGGGCGTGGCTACCAGAGCAAAAGGGCATGGCGCTCACGTGATCATCTGCGAGGTGGACCCGCTCAGGGCTCTGGAGGCGGTCATGGATGGATTTCAGGTGATGCCCATCGAAAAAGCAGCACCACTGGGTGATTTTTTCTGCACACTAACGGGCGATATCAATGTGATCCGCGTCGAACATTTCCTGAATATGAAAGAAGGGGCCATTGTGGCCAATTCGGGCCATTTTGATGTGGAGCTGGATTTGAAAGGCCTGGCCGAGGTGGCGGTGGAGAGGCGTCAAATCAGGGAATTTGTGGAAGAGTATTCGCTGAACAACGGCCGAAGAATTTACGTACTGGGTGAGGGACGACTTGTGAACCTGGCTGCGGCGGAAGGGCATCCTTCAAGCGTCATGGATATGAGCTTTGCCAATCAGGCTTTAAGCGCCGAGTACATGGCCAGGGAACATGCTGAACTGAAAGAGAAGGTCTATCCTGTTCCCCACGTCATTGACCAGGAGATTGCGCGGCTGAAGCTTGTGTCCATGGGCGTTGAGATCGACACCTTGACGGAAGAACAGAAACACTATCTCTCTTCATGGGAGATGGGAACCTGATGCAATTGCGGATCTTGGATTGCGGAATTGAACGTAACCCCTAACGGAGTTTAACATGCCCGAAGATATTTTTCGCCAACTGCAGGAACAGTTGGATCAGTATTCCATTGGGTTTCCCGCTACCGAATCCGGGGTGGAAATCAAGATACTCAAAACGCTTTTTACGGAAGAAGAAGCCTGGATGTATCTGCACATGAGCCTTATGCTGGAAACGCCTGAAAGCGTGGGCAGTCGCCTGAAACTGGTTTCACAACAGGTGGCGACCCGTCTCGACGAGATGGCCGAAAAAGGGCTTTTGTTCCGGGTGCGAAAAGGGGCGGAGGTCAAATACGGCGCAGCCCCTTTTGTGGTGGGCATATATGAGTTTCAATTGAAAACCATGGATGCCGGACTGGCCCGTCTCTTTGAGGATTATTTCGAGGAAGCCTTTACCGAGCAAGGGGCCCGGCAAGTGGTGCCCATGCGAACCATTCCCGTAAACAAGTCCATCGGTGTATCCTGGAAAGTGGCGCCTTATGAAGATGCCCGGGAAATCATAAAGTCAAAGAAGGACCGCCTGGCCGTGGCAAACTGTATTTGCCGGGTGCAGCAGGGATTGCTGGAACAGTCCTGTGAAAAACCGCTGGAAGTCTGTTTTCTGGCAGGCTCCCATGGGGCCTATTATGTGGAGCGGGGCATGGGCCGCTGGGTCACGGAAGATGAGGCTTTGGCGATTCTGGAGAAGTGTCAAGAGGCGGGGCTTGTGCCTCAGCCCTTTAATGCGGTCAACCCGGGTGGCTTGTGCAATTGCTGCGGGGATTGTTGTGGGATGTTGCGGACGCTCAAAAAGCACCCGCGCCCCGTGGACATGGTGGTGACCAACCATTATGCGGTGGTGGACGACGATGCGTGTGTCGGGTGTGGCATCTGTTTGGATCGATGCCAGATGGATGCCATTATCATGGGAGACGAAGATATTGCTCAGGTGGACCTGAATCGGTGCATCGGCTGCGGGTTGTGTGTGACCACCTGCGAGGCGGAAGCCATGACCCTTCAGCCCAAATCGTCTGAAGAGCGACGCGAACCGCCCGCCAAAGCACAGCTGACCCTCATGGAGCTGGCACGGAAACGAGGGAAATCACTGGTTCCCCTGGCGGTGATGAGAGGAGAATAGGAACATCGGAATCCGCCCGTCGGGTTTTACGAGGAATTGATAGAACAGCAAAAAGGCGAGCGTGGGGTACGTTGGTCAATGAGCAATGTTTTGAATCAGAAACCCGTTAAAACAAGCTGTTAAAAGAGGAAAAAATCATATGCCACCCCATACGACGCCGTCCGGCGCTGAGACCGTCATTGCATCCATCCAAAATCAGACCGATCCTTCGCAGCGCATCGATATCAAATATCTACAAAAAGACCATATCTTTGTTACCCACGGGATCGAAGCCCAATTCGCCGAGAAAGAGATCTCGATTCCAGGTCATCTGGTGGTTATGGATTTCCAACTCATGGGGGCCATCGTCAGTGAAATCCTTGAAAAGCTTTCCATGGCGCGAGAGGGGGATACCACCTTTGCCTATGCCTCCCGGCTTCAAGTCATGGAAAAAGTCTACACCCTGGAGGACGGAGGGGAATACATGCTGCTCAAAGAGTTAACGGCACCATGACGGGGGGAAGCGTTCGTGGCGGAAGAACGTGTTTTTTTTGAATCAGGGGATTTAAAGCTGGAAGGCCTTCTGAACCGGGGTCCGGGCGATGCGGGGGTGGTCATCACCCACCCTCACCCACAGTATGGCGGGTCCATGCACAACAACGTGGTGGAATCCCTTGTTAAGGCGTATAAAAAGGCGGACTTTACCACCCTCCGATTTAACTTCAGGGGCGTGGGAAGAAGCGTCGGCCATTATGGTGAAGGGGTTGGAGAACAGGTCGATGTTCAAGGTGCCGCGGCATATCTCGAAGGCTTGGGCCTGACTGCCATTCACCTTGTGGGATACTCCTTTGGCGCCTGGGTGAATGCGCAGGCCATCGGTAAACTGGACACTGTGGAGCGAATGATCATGGTATCGCCGCCGGTGAATTTCATGGATTTCTCCTTTCTGGATGATACACCGCAGCTGCAACTCATCATTACCGGCGCTCAAGATGATATCGCCCCTCCGGACATGATTCAAAAGATGCTACCCGGATGGAATGAGAATGCGACGCTTCGCATCGTTCAAGGGGCCGACCATTTCTACGGGGGAAAGACCGGAGAAATCGAGTCCATCATCGAAGCGTTTTTAAAACAATCCTGACCAAGTCAGCGACTCATATTGTGGAACCCACCTTGCAACAGATCGGTATCCTGAGAAATCCGGTACAGAAATATGCCTGGGGCTCCAGAACCTTCCTCCAATCCTTTTTAGGCATGCCGGAGCCCTGGCGGGAACCCGCAGCCGAACTGTGGATGGGGGGCCACCCCAAGGCGCCGTCAAAGGTTCGGGTGAACGGGGAATGGCGATCCCTCATTGACGTGATCCATGCAGATCCCTCATCGGTCCTGGGAAAAGAGGCGGCTGGACGGTTTGCAAATGAGCTGCCCTTTCTGTTGAAGGTGCTTGCGGTTGAGCGCCCCCTGTCCATTCAGGTTCATCCCCACCGGGAGCAGGCAAGCGCCGGGTACGATCGTGAAAACCGGCTCAATATTCCCCTGGATGCCCCCAACCGGAACTACAGGGATGCGAATTGCAAGCCCGAGTGCCTTTGTGCCGTGAGCCGGTTTGAGGCCATGAAAGGCTTCCGTGCGCCAAAAGATATTTTGAAATTGATGGATCGGGTCTTTGCCTCATATTCATTGCCGGAGTTGGATTTATTGCGGGGGGAGCCCAACGACGAAGGGTTGAAGCGATTTTTTACGGGTCTTGTGACCATGGAATCTGATCGACGTATGCGGATGATCGGGGAAGCGGTAAAAGGTGGGGAGCGCGTTATTGATGATGATCGCGCCTATTACTGGGTCCGGGCGTTGAACCGCGAATATCCGGGGGATGTGGGCGTGTTATCGCCCCTTTTTCTGAACCTTCTGGATCTTTCTCCCGGCGAAGCCATCTATGTCCCGGCAGGTGAACTGCACGCCTATCTTTCAGGGGTGGCCATGGAAATCATGGCCAGTTCGGATAATGTGCTGAGAGGAGGACTGACCCATAAACATGTGGACATTTCCGAACTGTTAAAAAACGTCCATTTCACCGCCGCTGCCGCCGAAAAGCTGCGACCCTTTCCTGACGACAATTTCGAACGGATCTATGAGACCCCTGCCCATGAGTTTCGCCTGTCAAGGATTGTCCTGAAAGATCAAGAGACTTTCAAAAGTGAAATGAAAAGAAGTGTTGAAATTTTGCTCTGCATGAAAGGAAAGGGTGTGATCAAGGAGTTAAAAAGCGGCCGAACCCTGCCTTTAGAAAAGGGTGTTTCGGTTATTGTTCCTTCGGCGGTTCCTCGGTATGCTGTTTCAGGCAGCGTCACCCTGTACAAAGGAACCGTGGGAACGATACCTTGAGACCACGACGAAATTGACCCAAAAAAAGATTCACCCTGAAAATCCAGGGTGAATCCGTGGTTATTGCTTTTTTGGTTCCACTATTTGGTCAGCGTGATAGCCACATACCCTCTGTTGTTTCTCAAAATGTAGAGGGAGAGGGTCTCACCTTTTTTGTACTTACCAATTTCTTTCATATACTGATCCACATCCGTTACCTCATGATGGTTGATTTCCTTGATGAGGTCTCCCGGCAGTACCCCGGCTTCGTCTCCCTTGCTGTCCGGCTCCACACCGACCACCATGACGCCATTTTCAGCCTGAAGTTGGAACTGCTGAATGATTTCAGGGGTTAGATTGGATACGGCAATGCCAAAGGGGTTCTTTTGCAGCACTTCCGGACTCTGGGCGGCCATCATGGTTTCCGGCCGTTTGCCCAGTTCGATGGCGAATTCCATTTCGTCGCCATCTCGCAGTACCAGGAGCTTGGTTTTCTGGCCCACGGGGGATTCTGCGACGGTACGGCTTAATTCACGGCTGCTGTCAACTTCCTTGCCATTGACCGACAATATGATGTCCTTGTCCTTAATGCCTGCTTTCTCCGCCGGGTCACCGGGAAAGACTTTGGTAACCAGAACGCCTGCATTCCCTTTTACGCCGTAATACGCTTTCAGTTCTTTAGTAAGGTCCTGAATGCCGACCCCCAGCCAGCCGCGGGTAACTTCTCCCTTGGCTCGCAACTGCTCGATAATCCCTTTGGCCATATTTACGGGAATGGCAAATCCGATCCCCTGGCCGCCTGCGATGATGGCGGTGTTGATGCCCACCACTTTGCCGCTCATGTCAATGAGGGGGCCGCCGCTGTTGCCCGGGTTGATGGAAGCGTCGGTTTGGATGAAGTCATCGTAGGGGCCCGAACCGATCACCCGTCCTTTGGCACTGATAATACCCACGGTGACCGTATGTTCGAGGCCAAAGGGGTTGCCGATGGCCATGACCCATTCCCCGATTTTGACATTGTCGGAGTTGCCGAATTCAATAACGGGCAAATTGCCGTCCGATTCAATTTTGATGAGGGCCAGATCCGTGTTGGGATCCCTTCCTTTCACTACCGCATCGAACTCCCTTTCGTCCTTGAGGATGACCTTGATCTTGTCGGCCCCTTCCACCACGTGGTTATTGGTGACAATGAATCCGTCATGGTCGATAATGAAACCGGAACCCAGGCTCCTCTGTTTGAATCCCTGGTTGGGCCGACCCCCGAAAAATTTTTCAAAGAAATCCCGGAAGGGGTCGTTGTTCTGAAACGGACCACCCTTGTAACGGGGGTCCATTTCAAGATGGCGTTTTCCGTTTTTTTCCGAACGGATGTTGACCACGGCCGGGCTGTATTTTTGGGCCAGTTCTGGAAAACTTTGAGGTACCCATTTAACATGGCTCTGATCAGCGTCCGTTGCGGCATGGGTAACCGGAAGAGAATAGACGGATGCTACCGCAAACAGTGTGGCCATCAAAAAAACCAGACGCAATGTCGCAGGTTTTGATCTAACTGTCATCTTTCGTGTCGTAATTTTCATGGTTTGCTCCTTTGCTCTTTAAATGTAGTTGATATTTTATGCCTCTTTGCTACCGGAAATTCCGGACAGCGAAAGAGATTTTCGTGTCGTATGTTTACCATTTTTCGGCAGGACTGCCGTAACCGCATCTTTCCGTAGCCATCCGGACGTCCCGTTTGTCATTTTGACAAAAATATACCCCTGGTAAGTATCGGCTAGATTAACCACTTTTCCATCTTTTACAACACCTGAGGGTTCGGCCGAATCAAACGGGGAGACTCGCAGTTGGGCATTTTTGGCCGTGACCACCCCCCGGTCCAGATTTCCGTACTGTACCGCCACGCCGGCACCGGCTCCCATAAAGACCAGAAAACAGATGTAAACCGCCATTTTAAGCAGCGGTCTTTTTAGAAGTCGCGGACGTATCCCGTTTAAAAGCATCATCAATGAAAGGGCGCAGAAAGCAATCACCGCCATCCATGTCCACCCGTTGATGCTCAGGCGGGTGAAAAGCGCTTTCCAGTAAGGTTGATCGGGGTTCGCCAACCCGAAATTTTTTCTGGCAAGTGCCAGGTTCGCCTTGATATCGGCATTTTCGGGATCCAGGTAAAGCGCCCGTTCGTAATTGAGAATGGATTTTCCGATCTCTTTCTTCATGTAATAGGCATTCCCCAGGTTATATAAAATGGAAGAGGTGTATCCCTCCTGATCCAGGGCCGCATGGTAGTGCGAAATGGCCTGATCGTACGCACCTTTCACATAGGCCTCGTTGCCGAGGGCGAAGGAATTCCCCCCCACGCTGTCACCGGCAGCGCAGTATTGTGTAGGACCAGACAAAACCATCATGCCCAGGGCCAGAGAAAAAATCAAGATGCGACCCATTGTATTTTTTTTGCATATTCGCATTTCATATCTCCTTGAAACTAGCGTCTCCTGCACAGCCGTGTTAAGATGCCGGCGGCACATGGCTCAAATCGTTTAGTTCAGAAACCACCAGATCCCGCAATTTCCGAAGTTCCTCCGGTCCGAAAGACTGGCCCGAGTAGGCCGCGGCATCGGCTTTTTCAAATACCGTTGCCATGCCTCTGGCATTATCTCCCAGACGACTTTTAATTTCAGCCAGGGTAATACTCTGCGGGGTCTGTCCCCAGAGTTCACCCAGTCGCTCCTGTGAGGCGGTTCTGCAGGCATGGAAGAATGCAGCGGTATCGTGGCCCGTTATGGCCCGGTCCATCCTTCTGATGGACTGGCTGACTTTTTGTTTGACCTGCTTTTTGCGAATGATTCCGGGGTCGTTTAATCGTTTTTTCTGTCTTCGGCCGAAAAAAAGACCTAAGAAAAGCGCCCCCACGGGAAAGCCCTGCGCGCCCATGAACCATGGGTTTTCCACCAGCGGTTGCAGGCTTTTGATGCTTGACCCCATGGCCACATGAATGGGCGCAAGACCCTTGTTGTCCTTTCTTCTATCCACATGATCCGGTTCCGATGCGTCCCTACTGGTTTCGGCAGCTTGCGTCCCCAGTGAAGGCTGGGCCGCTGCTGAAATCAATGTCAGGGGGATCGTTTTTGAATGGAGGGTGACATATTTTTCCTTATCCGTATCAAAATAGGAGAACGTAACCGGCGGAATGGCCTTGATGGACCGGTTCGTGGGGATGACCGCCTGCTCAAAAAACTTCTCTCCGGTGTAACCGGCGCTGTCCGAAGGTTTGAACGACGAAGACGATTTGTAGGTTTTCCAATCTTTGTCCACATCCAGCACCGGTGTGGAAACCCGGTCAAAATTGCCTGTTCCCGTGATGCGCATTTTAATACTGATGGGGTCCCCCACCATGGCTTTTTGAGGCGTTGCCGATGCGGATAATTCAAAAGTTCCCACAGCACCGCTAAAATCCCCGGGCCGGCCTAATTTGGGCAAGGGGAGCACGCGAATCTTAAGATGAGGGTTGCTCAGCTTGAATGGTTCCTCACGGATATTCTGGAAAAAGCCCTTGAAGAAATCGTCATCGAACAGGCTGTGGCCGAAAGGGCCGCGGCGGCGGGATTGCTCCGGAATACCCAATGTGACATCCAGTTCCGCTATCACCGGATGCTCTCCTTCCTTGACGGCGCTTATGGCCGTATACCAGGTGAGCACGTTATAGGGAGTCCCGTCCAGGATTTCCTGGGTCTGCGCCGGTTTGTCCCGCAATTCGCGGCAGGCAAAGGCACCGCCTTTTATGGTCGGCAATGTCCGCAACGTTGCCTGTACGCCCCGGTGGAAATAGGCCTTGATTTCCATGGGAAGGAGTTCCCCCACATAGGCCTGTCCGGCCTTGGGAAGAACCCGCAGAAAGGCCGGTTTCCCTTCTTCCCAGCTCATCAACTGCCCCTTCGTTATGTTGGCGGCATGATAGTTCCCGGCGCTTTTTTGAGAGCCTTGGTTGTTGGAGGGAAAGGCTCCCTGTGCAGAAGGCCGGGACATGCCCTTGGCCACGCGAAGGGAGACCGGTTCAGACTTGTGAATGTTGCCGGCGATGTTGGCTTCCACCGGTGGGATTACAAAATCCCCGGTGTGTTCCGCTTGAACCTGAAACAGATAACTGGTGGTGGCGGAAACACGTCCGTTAATGGACTGATACTGGCTGCTTTGACCCATGGCATAAAATCGAAGTCCGTCCACAGGGGCCAGCGCCGGCGGAGCCGCATCTTCTCCCGAGACCTGAACCACCAGAATGGCTGCCTCACCCAGTGCGATATCTCCCGGTTCAATGGCGGCTGAAACGCCGCCATTTGAAGTTTTTGAGGCGTTGTTGACACTTCCCGTGCCCCAACCCGCCTGACTGCCGCTGGAAAAGATCGCCACAGCCGCGGCAGCCAGGAAGAACAGGGTGCCGGCTATCAGGGCACGCCGCGGGGTGATGAGTTTTTCTCCCGCGTATTCCTTCAGGTTCGTCATTACCAGTCCCTCCTACTCTGATCCTCCGGCTTTCCGCCTGCGCCCATGTTCTGAGCGGTCATGGGCATGGTATTCTCATCGCCTTTGAGAGAATCGAGGAGCCTCTTGGCCTGTTCTTCGGTCATCTGTCCCGGCCGCCGTTTTCGTGAGGCTTGTGCGGCATTCTTTTGATCTTGTTTTTCCGCATTTTTCATCTGTTCCTTTTTGGCTGAACCGTCACTTGCTTCTGGGCGTTTTGCTTGGGGTTTGTTGTTTTTATTTAGATCGGCTTTTGCCTGTTGCTGGTTCTTTTTGTTTTGCTGTTGACTGTTCTTTTCCGGTGAATCCTGTTTCTGGTTTTTTCCGGACTTTTTCTCCTGATCGTTTTTTTTCGGGTCTTGCTTCGAGTTTTTGTTGTTTGCCTGTTGATTGTCTTTATCGTTCTTTTTGTCTTTATTTTGGTTTTGTTGTTGGTTTTTTTTGAGTTCCTCAAGTCGCTTTTTCACAAAATCACGGTTAAATTCAGCGTCTTTGTCGTCCGGTTTCAGTTTCAGGGCGTTTTCGTACGCTTTGATGGATGCTTCCCAATCCTTAATTGTCTGCTGAGGGTTTTGTTTTTCCGTTCCTTCTCCCTTCCGGTAAAGGGTATTGCCGATGTTGTAATAAGACTGGTTTTGCAGCCCGATATCCTGAACCTTCAGAGATTTATTAAATGAGGCCAAGGCTATGGGGTATTGCTTGCCCTTGTAGGCGGCGGCACCCAGATTGAATTGCAGTTGAGGATCTTCAGGCGCCTTTTCGGCCTCCGATCGATATTCCTGAACGGCCGCATCGTAATGCCCCGCCTTGTAGGCCGCCTCAGCATCCACCGGTGATGCATGAGCACTACGGTATCCCATCAGAACCATGGCCAGAAGCACCAGTAACAGAACGGACGCCGCTCCCGCGGCACGCCCGATTTTTGGAATACGCCTGTAAGCGGTGGTAACGACGGGAAAGGCTTTCCGTTTCCGCTTGCGGTCCGAAATGGCAAATTCCATGACCAGCAGGAGAAGGGCCAGCATCAGGGGCCACTGGAATCGTTCGATGGGTACCCGTTGCATTTTTTCTGCCAGTTCATGCTTCGGCACCAGACTGAGTTTCTCCCGGTAAATGGTTTCAAGCCCCTCCGCCTGTTGCCCCAGCGGCTCGTAACGGCCGCCGGTGGCTTCGGCGATTTTCTGAAGCATGGTTTCATCCAGACGGGATTTCACCGGTTGGCCCTTTTCGTCTTTGACAAAGGCCCCGTCCTTTCCACCATGCACCAGGGGAATCAGTTCCCCCGAAGGGGTTCCCACACCAACGGTATAAATGGTCAAGCCCCTTTGTTTTGCTGCCCGGGCAGCGGAAAGGGCTTCCCCTTCCAGGTCTTCTCCGTCGGTGACCAGCACCAGGATCTTATGGTTGGCATCATTGTTAAAGGCGGCTTCCGCTTCATATATGGCACTGGCAATATCCGTACCCCCTTGCGGAATAATATTCGTATCCAGCGCTTCAAGGGAATTTCTGAAGGCATCATAGTCAAGGGTCAACGGGCACATGAGAAAGGCGGAGCCGGCAAAAGGGAGAAGTCCCACCCGGTCCCCTTCAAGTTTGGAAATAAAATCCATGATTCCGAATTTGCTGCGTTCCAGACGATTGGGTCTTACGTCTTCGGCCAGCATGCTCTTGGACGTATCCACCGCCATCAGGATGTCGATCCCCTTTCGCTTGACTTCTTTCCATTCATAGCCCACTTGTGGTCTGGCCAGCGCCACAAAAATCAACCCCACCGCCAGTATCAGGATCACCCGTTTGATCAGCCTTTTCTTTGGGGAGACCCCACGGGTGAGTTTTTCCAGGAGACGCTCGGAAGCGAATTCCTTTAAGGCTGCAGCGCTCTTTTTCTGGAAACGGTAGAAACTCAAAGCAAGGATTCCGCAGGCCGCCACCCCTGCCAACAACCAGATGGAATGTGCGAATTGCATGGTTTTATGTCCTTTCTCTTATGAATATGGTTAAGGTAACCGTCGAAAACGCGTGTGGCTCAACGTCAATTCAATTCCCATGAGCATAAGCGCCCCCAGAGCCGCCCACAGGAACATCTCGTTTCGATTCTCAAATTTCCTTATTTTTCGTTTGGTGGTTTCAAGTTTGTTGATTTCGCTGTAAATCTTCTTGAGGGAGTCGGTATCGGTGGCCCGATAATACTTGGCGCCGGTCATTTGGGCGACCTTTTCCAGAGTTGCCTCATCAATATCCACTTTTGCCCTTACAATCTTTCGATTCCCGAATCCGTCGGTAACGGGAACGGGCACTTCACCGCGTGAACCGGCACCGATGGTGTAGATCTTGATGCCAAGGGTTTCCGCGGCCTCGGCGGCGGTTACGGGCAGTATTTTTCCGGCATTGTTCATGCCGTCCGTAAGGAGAATGACAACTTTCGATTTGGCATTTTGATCGCGCAGACGGTTGATGCTGCTTCCGATGGCCGAACCGATGGCCGTACCGTCTTCCACCATGCCTGGGTGAATGGTTTTAAGACGCCGCTGAAGCCAGTCATGGTCCAGGGTCAAAGGACTGATCATATAAGGACGTCCGGCAAAGGCCACCAGTCCGATGCGGTCATTTGGCCGTTCTTCGATGAACCGGGATACCACTTTCTTTACCACGTCCACCCTGTTGGCCGGCTCATTATTAATCGTAAAATCAAGCGCCTCCATGGATCCCGAAACGTCAACGGCCAGGATGATATCGATGCCGCTGCTATCCACTTCCGAGGTTCCATGAACGATTTGGGGTTGGGCCAGCGCCACCACCAAGGCCCCCAAGGCCAGTATCCGCAGGGTCCCCAGCCATCTGCCGGCGCGCGATTTTCGAGCGCCGGAAATGGCTTTGGCCGTTTGCGTCGATGAATACCGTATGGCTGCCGCTGCTCCCCTCCGACCCCGCAAAAGGGCAAGGAGCGGAAGCAGGATCAGCAACCACAAAACTTCAGGTTGGTCGAAATGAAACATTTATCTACCTCCCACTGCAGCGGCTTGACGGGTGTTGCGAAAGCCCTGGTTTCCGGTGTCCTTTTTATGAAATTGAACGCCCTTAAGGCGGCCCTTGAAAAACCTTGATTTGCCTTTGATGCCGTTTTTTCCGTCTTCCGTGGCCATGACTTTGTCCTTGACCGTTGACGCACTTTTTTCCGCTTTTTTTTCATGGGGTTGTGGCATGGTTTCCTCAACGAACCGCCAGGCACTCCGGTGCATCTTCTGCATCTGTTCCACATGGAAGGTTTGTCGGGCAAACTTTGCCAGATCGCAGTGGGCCAGAAATTCCTGAAGGGATTCTTCATGCTGTTTGAGTTCGCTGGACGGTTCGGCCGCCACCAGAATCATGAATTCGTGGGTGGTTTTTCGCGTTGCCCGCAAGCTGAAGCGCTTTTCAATGTAGGTACGAACGGTACTGGAGACCATGACTGAAAATCTTTCCGCCTTTTCGGGGGTCATCAGGGCTTTGGCCCTTTCCAGTTCTTCAAAAGCGATTTCAAAAGCCGTTTTGGCGTGAAATGCCTTTCGTTTGCCGAACCATTTCCAGGCGGCCCAGGCCAAGAGCAGCATCAAAATTCCTCCCAACGCGTAAAAAAGCCAGAGAGTGGGATCCGGAATATGAATGGGCCCGCGGATATCGCGAATATCGCCTTTGGGTCCCGTCGAAAGTGTCAGCGGATGCGCTGAAGGAGTTCCGTTGGGCGTTGCATTTGCCCTATTGTTTAAATTGATCTTTCCGGAGGCGTTTGTTGACGGTCCCGGTATGGGTTTCCCCGGTTTTGAGGGGCTCGGCGCTGTTACACTGTTATTCAGCGATTTCTGAGGATCCGAAGAGGTCGATGGCGCACTCCATGCCGATCCTTCGGCCAGGAACAGTGCCAGCAGGAGCAAGACGGCCCAACCGGCCGATTGTTTGAAAGGTTGCGGCATCATCAGTGGCTTCTCCTTTCTCTGGAACTGAAAAATTGTCGTAAGTCCGCCAGGTAGGAACGTTCGGTGGAGAGCTCCAGCATATCCACTCCCACGGAACGGATAGCGCGTCTGAGGCTTTGCTGACGGGTTTCGGCAAGATCTCTGAAACTGGATCGGATTTGAGCGCTGGCGGTGTCCAGTTCCACCTGTTCACCGGTTTCAGCGTCTTCAATGGTGATCAGCCCGACATTGGGAAGTTCCCTTTCCCGCTGGTCATTGATCGATACGGCCACAAGATCATGACGTCGCCCCGTGATGCGAAGTTTGGGACGCAAATCGCTTAAGGAGGCGTCAAAGTCTCCCGGAAGACAGAAATCCGAGATCAGAAATGCCACGGCCCTTCGCTTGATCACCTGGTTGGTGAAGTCCATGGCGGCAGCCAGATTGGTCCCGGTTCCCGAGGGCTGGAAGAAGAGGATTTCCCGGATGACCCGCAGAATGTGGGACCGGCCTTTGCCCGGTGGAATGTATAGTTCGGCATCGTCCGTAAAAAGCACCAATCCCACCTTGTCATTGTTGCGCATGGCGGAAAAGGCTAAAACGCTACCGATTTCGGCCATCATTTCCCGTTTGCTCTGCGTGGCGGAACCGAATTCGCCGGATGCGCTCACATCAATGATGAGCATGATGGTCAATTCCCGCTCTTCCGTGAATTTCTTGACATAGGTCCGGCCGGTTCGCGCCGTCACGTTCCAGTCGATGGTCCTTATGTCGTCTCCCGGCACATACTCCCGAACCTCATCAAAGTCCATGCCCCGGCCCTTGAAAACCGAGTGGTAGTGACCCGCCAGAGTGTCGTCCACCAGGCGGTTGGTCTTAATCTCCACCTGCCTGACCTTTTGAAGAATCTCCTTGCTGATGTGGGTATCCATGATGAATTCCTTTTTTCCGTTGGTGTGCTTTTACCCTTTTAAGCTTAGTCTAGGGGACCGGAATGGTTTCCAGGATTTTGTTGACCATGTCCTCGCTGGTAAGCGATTCAGCTTCCGCTTCGTAGGTGATACTTACCCGATGTCTCAACACATCCATGGCGATGCTTTTGACATCTTCAGGCGTCACGTATCCGCGTCCCTGCAGGAATGCCAGGGCCTTGCTGGCGGTCTTCAGATTGATGGTGGCACGGGGAGATGCACCGATCTCAATATAGGGCTTCAGGTCCAAGCCGTAACTTTCGGGGTCTCTTGTGGCGTAAACGAGACTGACAATATAGTCTTTGACCTTGTCATCCATATAGATGGTATTGACCACCTGCCTTGATCTGAAAATGTCTTCCACCTGGACCACGGGGTTGACTTTCGGCGCGAACACGGTGGTATCCACTGAATCCAGGATGATCCGCTCCTCGGAGACGGATGGATAGCCGATGACCACCTTCAGCATGAACCGGTCCACCTGCGCTTCGGGCAGCGGATAGGTTCCTTCCTGCTCGATGGGATTCTGGGTGGCCAAGACCAGGAAAGGGTCCGGCAGGTTGTAAGTTTTTTCACCGATGGTGACCTGGCGTTCCTGCATGGCCTGCAACAGTGCGCTCTGTACCTTGGCGGGCGCGCGGTTGATTTCATCGGCCAGAATCAGATTGGCAAAAACCGGACCGTGTTTCACCACAAAGGAGACGTCTTTCGGGTTGAAAATCTCCGTACCGACGATATCCGCGGGGAGCATGTCCGGTGTAAACTGGATTCTCCGAAATCCCGTCTGAATGGCCGAAGCCAGGGTGTTTAAGGTCAGGGTTTTGGCCAGACCCGGGACCCCCTCCAGAAGGATGTGGCCGTTTGACAAAATGCCCACCAGCAGTCGCTCAATGAGCATTTTCTGACCGACGATGACGCGACTGATTTCCTGTTCCAAAGGCCGGACCCATGCGGATGCCCGCTGTACCGATTCGTTGATGGTCTGAATGCTGGTAAACTGAGGACCTGCGGTTTGGGCGTTCGGATCGTTTGCGGGGGCTTGAAAATTCTCCCCTCTAAATTGTCGGGTCTCTTCTCCTGTTTGAATGTGCATGATTCACTCCTTTTTGTTTTTGAAAAAGTGATGAACCCTTTTGGTTCTCTTTGGGTTGAAGTTGCAGACACTTTAAAGATGCAATCTTACATCATCCTTTCTTGAACATTACGCCTTCGTAATGATCCGCTTTTTTTATGGATGGAGAAGGGGATCACACGGTTCGTCAAATCCGCTTGACACTTTTTGATGAATGAGAGAAGAAAATAGAAGTCGTTAGAGCTTCGCGGGGGGGCGTAGGGTATCTGGTGAAGTCTGAAAAAGCTTTAGCGACAACGCCCTTGATAAAGGAGCTGTTTTGCAGACAATCATTGTGGTTTTTCTCGTTTGTGTGGCGGCGGGCTATCTGGTGTGGCGGTATGTGAATCGCGCCGGGAATGAAGGTTCGTGCGAATGTGAAAATTTCGAATGTCCCATGAATCAAAGTGGCCGCTTGCCGGCGGATGACGGTAGTTGTGAGGCAGTAAACTGCGAGCACAGGAAATAACGGCCTTGGGGTTAAAACAGGTTCGGGCCCTGAAGCACTAAACGCGATCCTCGGAGAATTCACATGAGCTGTCGGATTTCTCTTGCCTTTGAAGCCTCCATGGCTTTTTGTTTTCAGTTTCAGGTATTTCCTGATCGTGTGTGGCTCTAGGAGGCTAAAAGCACCAAATCCAACTCACTTTCCTTTTTCCTGAGTCGTTTGATCAGAACGTGAAGAATGTTTTGATAAATGATTTTGGCCATTCTATCATCGGCCATGATCTGGTCGAATTCTATTCTCGGGATTTTGAGGGCTTCTCCGCTTTCTTCCGCAACGACCGAGGCGGTGGTGCGGGTTTTTTCAATAAGGGAATACTCGCCGAAACAATCCCCTTCGTGGAGTATGTTCAAATTGATGGCGCTGACTCTCTGTTCCTTCCTGCCCGCAACGAGGCGAGGTAGCATGACTTTTAACTGCCCATGGATCACAATAAAAAAGCCGGGTGGTTCCTGGTCTGTGCCGATAAGAACATCTCCTTTTTCAAACCCCATTTTTTTACAGTGTTTCGAAATTGTTTTGAGCTCCTCTTTTGTCATTCCTTGAAACACTTTTGTTTTTGACAAAATCTCAACAAATTTGCTTTTGAACATTGTTTTGCTCCATTGATCATTTTCCCTTTTCTTGAAATTGAACACTATCCGGTGTGACGGAGCCGGGTCAATTTATTTTTGACCGATGGTTGTTTTTTGGCGGTTGAAGGCTATTAAAAAACCGCAGGGAACGACGGTAAATGGACTTGACAATTTTTACACAATAAAATCATAATAAACCTTCAAAAAGCATTTCTTCCGTTACGTCCGCCAAGACTTTTCCGGGGGCTCTCAATTGTATTTTCCAACAGCCGGCATTGAGGTTTCCTTCTGGGTTCCCCCGCTGGTGGCATTTGCCATATCTTTCTTCACGTCCATGGGCGGCGTATCCGGCGCCTTTTTGCTGCTTCCTTTTCAGATGTCTTTTCTGGGGTACACGGACCCTTCCGTCAGTGCCACCAACCAGTTGTACAATATTGTGGCCATCCCCAGCGGTGTTTACCGCTACTGCAGGGAAGGGCGGATGGTGTGGCCGCTCACCTGGGTGGTTGTGGCGGGGACCCTGCCGGGGGTCTTTATCGGAGCTTTTGTGCGGATTGCCTATCTGCCGGACCCGAAGGCGTTTAAACTTTTCGCAGGCGGGGTGCTGCTCTGGATCGGTGGAAAGATGGTTTTGGAATTGCTCAAAAAAAAAGGGAAAAATGAAAAAGTGGTTTCTGAAAAGCGATTTCAGGAACTGGTGCGTTCTCACAAAAAAGTTGAACATCAAGAAAATAGAGCGGCCCAGGCACCCATCCCTTCGGTAAAGGTCATTCAGTTCAACCTTCAACGGCTGAAGTACACTTTTTATGGAGAAGAGTTCAACGTGTCGTTCTGGGGTATATTTGCATTAAGCCTCGTTGTGGGCGTTGTGGGAGGGATATACGGCATCGGGGGCGGTGCCATCATTGCCCCTTTTTTTGTGGCGTTTTTCAAACTGCCGGTTTACACGGTGGCGGGTGCGGCACTCATGGGAACCTTTGTCACTTCGGTGGCGGGCGTCGCTTTTTATCAGTTGATGGCGCCGTTCTATCCAAACATGTCGGTGGCGCCGGACTGGCTGCTGGGCATCATGTTCGGCCTGGGAGGCATGGTGGGGATGTATCTGGGAGCCAGATGCCAGAAATTCGTTCCGGCAGGAGCCATCAAGTGGATGCTGGCGGGAATCATCATGCTTACGGCCGGTAAGTATGTTCTGGGATTTTTCCTTTGATTTGAGATTGAGAGAGATTAAAAAACTCCGTTTACCAATCGTAGAGGATCTCCCAATAACGATCAAAGTAAGGATCAGTCTGGCTGTAGCGAAAGGATATGGTCTTGCCGGTTCCGAGCCCATTGCTCGTGTCTTCCTTCCAGTACCTCAGCAATATGGCGGGAATGAGTTGCGCGGTTTCCTTTCCCTTCTCTTTAATACGCTTTTCCGGAACTTGGATCCAGGTTTCCTGCTCCTCGATCACTTTCCATATGGTATCGAACTGCTTGCTCCTGACCCGCTCTCCCACCCGCGGGAGGGCAAGGCTCTCCCTGAGTTCTTTGAACCTGTAAGAAGACTGTTCCCCCCGGTCCAGTATTCTGTTGCCGAGGATCATGATGCCGATTGCGCCGATAGGGGCGGTGATCAGTATGGAAAGTACGGCCAAGGCCAGAATGACTTCCCCCGAGGCCACCCCCGCGGCCAGAGGCACTGCTCCGATGGCGGCCTGGACGGTCGCTTTGGGGATATAGGCCACCACACAAAAAAGCTTCTCTTTTCTGTTCAGGTCCGTTCCCATGAGAGAGATATACGTGCCGACGCTTCTGAACAGGAGACCGACCGCGATAACGAGCGTACCCGCCAGCCCTGCTTTCCAGGCGACGTGGATATTGACCTGGGCACCCACGAGAACAAAGAGGAGGAGTTCGGCAAACACCCAGAGCTTTTTGAGTTTCTGCGAGATAATGTGGGCAACGGCTTCGGATTTTTCCAAAATCACGAATCCGATGGCCATCACGCCCAGTAGACTTGCAATGGGAACGATATCCTTTAGGGAGCTCTCCAACCACGTAAGAAAGATGGCCACTCCCATGACGACGATGGTCCTTTTTGGGGGACGCCAGTCGTATTTCATGTACAGGCGATAGAGAAAGTAGCCTGGAATCAGACCCACAATGATTCCCAAAACGATGCTCACGGGAATCTCAGCGATTTTCATCCAAATATTGACCTCTCCACCACCGTACATGCCGAGAAAAATGGTAAAGAGCACGATTACGAAGACATCATCGACACTGGAGGCCCCGAGGATGAGGGTTGGGATACCCTTTTTCGCACCCCGGCCCCTATCCATGAAATCGATCATGAGGGGAACTACCACGGCAGGAGAAACAGCACCCAGGATGGACCCCAGGATAGCAGCTTCCAGATATGTAATCCCCAGTAGCCGTGGCGCCACCAGCACGATGCCCGCAATTTCGAAGATTGCCGGCACGGCACTCATGGTCAATGCGGCCCTTCCGACCTGATTGAGGGTGTCCCGGCGCAGTTCAAAGCCGGCTCGAAGCAGGATCACGATAAGGGCTATTTTGCGGAAGTCTCCGGAAACGGTCATCATCCCGGGGGATATGAGATTCAGCACGTAGGGCCCGATGAGAATCCCCACAAGCAACATCCCCACCAGACCCGGCAGTTTCATTCGGCGAAAAAGGTAATCACCCAGTAATCCAAAAAGAATGATAAAGGCGACACTTATTGCCATGAGAAGACCTCCAATAAAAAATGCCCTGCCGGTAGGTGAACCTGCAGAGCATTCAAATAAGAATCCCACCGAAAGTTGAGGTGGGGTAGGTATTATACACTCCTACCCCAATGCGATTTTGGGGTAGAAGTCATCATCCCCTTGATGAGGGCGGTTTATGGCAGACTTCATTGCCGAGTCAATTGTCGAAGTTTTTACACCACAGGAGGCATGTTGTCAAGTTGATATTCCCATTAGCAGCAATTCTCATTTTGAAATGATTGACCTTTGTGGGAGCGGCTTCCAGCCGCGAAAAATCGCGGCGAGACGCCGCTCTCACAGGTTTTGCACCCAATCAGCGTCCATAATTAGAATTGCTGTTCCGTTAGATTTCAAAAATCCACTGATTGCTTCGGTATGTCCGATCTTCTGTTTTCATAGAGCACCCATTACGATTCAGTCTTAGACCGGGCGTCGGCAGATAGTCAATTTGGGGTTCGAGGTTTGATTGCGGGGCGCCGGTTTTCACTATTTTTCCGATACAGGAGTGCGTGCATTCACCATTTTCTCGGCGTCCAAATGTAAAAGCAGGATGCGACGCACTTCTATAATGGTGAGGGGATGTCCCTGGCAGGAATGACCGCTTCTTACGATAAATTCCGATTCCACATAATCCACATGTGCGCTCTTGTATTTTACGACGCCGTCATCCAGGTCCGCGGGATTTCCTTCTCCCTTATGAAAATCAAGGGCTTTTAGAATTGAGATGGCCGCATTTCAAATTTTGAATTCGAGATGCGGCACTTTTTTTAGAGGTTAAACATCCAAAGCGGCCAGTCCCAAAGCCTTACGCTTTCCTTCAATGTGCCTGCGAATGATCAAAGCCGCTTTTTCCGGGTCCGGTTCCACGGCAAAGGTCGCACCGACCACGTCTTTCAGCCCGTCAGTCAGGAGCTTGACCACGTTCATGCTGCCGGCAATGGGCGGCATGGGGCCCAGGACGGTTGTAACGCCGGATGCCACAAAATAAGTTCCGATGGTAACCGCTTTTTCAGAGTACCATTCGGGGGCGGCGCCCGCAACGGGGAGATCGCTGATATCCACCCCCAAGGCATCGGCCAGGGCGGAAACCAGCACCAGGATGCGCACGTTGTCCACGCAGCTTCCCAGATGCAGCACCGGCGGGATCCCCAATGCGCCGCACACCTCCTTGAGACCCGGGCCCGCCATCTCAATAGCTTCAGGCACTTTGAATCCGGCTTTGGCGTTGGCCACGGAGACGCAACCCGTATCCACCACCAGCACATCGTTTTCAATCAGTCTCTTGGTGAGGGTTACATGGCCGTAATCCTGTTTGATCTTTGGGTTGTTGCATCCCACGATACCGACAGCCCCGCGAATTTTGCCGGCCTTGATCGCGTCCAGGAGCGGGTCGGCCGTGCCGCCCAGGGCACCGATAATGGTTTCTACGGAAAATCCCCCAATGGCGTTCACCGGCTCGACCGGAATGTAGGTTCGACCACGGTGGGTGAAATTACTGACGGCCTCTTTTACCAGTTCCATGGCCATTTTTTCGGCGGTATCCGGATGAAATTCCCGGTGCTCCATTCCCGGGAATCTCGCTTTGTCGCTGGTGCTGATCATCTTCGTATGGTAACAGGCGGCCACCGTGCCCAAAGACGGCATAATGCACTGGTAGTCCACCAGCATCATTTCCACGGCCCCGGTGCTGAGAACCAGTTCCGTCATCAGATGATTGCCCGCCATGGGCACCCCATGACGCATGAGCAATTCGTTGCCGGTACAGCAGACGCCTGACAGACTGATTCCGTTGGCCCCTTTTTCTTTGGCAAATGCCAGAAGTTCCGGCGATTCGCAGGCTTTCAGGATCATTTCCGAAACCACCGGGTTGTGGCCATGGACAATGATGTTCACCTGGTCTTCCTTTAAAACGCCCACGTTCACCGTGGTCGGTTTGGGAGCGGGGATGCCGAAGAGGATATCCGATACTTCGGTCGCGATCATGGATCCGCCCCAGCCGTCGGAGAGGGCATTGCGAAGGGCTTGCAGTAACAGGCTCTGCCAGCCGTTGTCCACCCCCATGTGGGTTCGGTGCAGCATTTCAGAGGTCTCGCGATCTATCCCGCGTGGGGTGATTCCGATCTTTTGCCAGAGCTCCCGGCGTTTTTGAGGCGCCCTGTCCACCAGTCTGATTTGCTTTTGGCGCATGCCGTAGTCTTCCATCATGGCCTGGGCCAATTCTCCCGCCAACGGCAGCGGGTCTTTCCCTTCGGTTTCAATGCCGTACTCGGCGGCCACCCTTTGAAGCTTTTCAACGCTCCGAATCCGGTACCCGGGCGCCGTGCCCTCGGAGACGCCTGCCAGCACTTCCACCAGATCACGGCCGTGGTCTGAATGGGAAGAAGCCCCCGCGGCCACCATGCGGCACAGGTTCCGGGCCACGATAATATCCGCATCGGCGCCGCAGACCCCTTTCTGCGGACCTTCCCCGAAAGGATCCACGCGGCAGGGTCCCATGACGCAGATGCGGCAGCTCAATCCCAGATCACAGTATCCGCATTGGGGCTGCTGAGCCTGATGCCTTTCCCAAACCGTTTCCACCTGATCTTTCTCTGCCTTTGCAAGAAGTAGTTGGCCGTCTTTCGTAATGGTGAGATCTTCAAATTTCTGATTCATCTTTCTCTCCTTATGATTGAAAGCGTCGCATTAAAGGGACAGTTGTGCCCTTTTTGCAGCGGTTAGCAGTGAAAAAGCAGGGGACAGGGATATTTCTTCGGCCCCCCGGGAAACTGACCGGGCCACTTCATCGGTCTTTCGTTTCATGGCATCGGTGCTTTCCTCAAAGGTCAACGCATTTGATTTACACACCTCCACACAGGCCGGAATGAGGCCTTCCATCTGCCTTTGGTCGCAGTTATCACATTTAACGGCAACGGTTTTTCCAAAGGGTGCCGTGGCGTCTTCGTGAAAACGAATCACACCATAGGGGCAGGCCATGGCACAGCTGGCGCAATTGATGCACTTGTCCGGGTTAATCAGAACGGTCTCTTTTTCAGGATCGCGAAAGATGGCATTTGCCAGGCAGGCCGACATGCAGGGGGCCGGGTCACAGTGTCTGCACCGGTTGGGGAATCCTTCATTGTAAAGTCCCGCACCCACATGGACCCGTGATTTGGGAAGTGGCGTCTCCATGAGGGCCGTCAAGAGCTGACGGGTTTTGGAATGTGCCGTGGCACAGGTGATCATGCATTGCATGCACCCCACACATCTTTCGGGATGAACCATGACTTTTTTCATAGTGCCTCCTTTCTCTCAATTCATGAGCTGTCGAAAGTTAAACCCAGGTTCAAGCAGCTTCTTCTTGGATATGCCAATGGGTGTCTCATTTCGAATGAGTGCCAGCAGAAGTCCCCCCTGTTCAATGCGGCCCAGCAGAACGGCGCCCACCAGGACATTTTCGCGGAAGACCAGTTTTCGATAGCGGTTGTTTCTAAGATCGTGGGTGGAAAGCATCCGGCAATCGGAATCGGGTTCGGGGTTGGCCAGTCCAAGGGTCATGAGATCCAGGCCAAATATGCGCATAACATTACGGCTCACGCTGCCGGTATAAGAAATATTTCGTCCGGCCATGTTCATTCCGGCCGTGCGCCCCTGCATGGCGGCTTCCGGCCAGATGGCATTGACCCATCTCCTTTTCCTCGCAATATCCACGCACTCGGCCACGTCACCGGCAGCATAAACGCCTTTTAGTGAGGTCTCCAGGTATTCATCTACCCGTATCCCCTGTCCCATGGAAATGCTGTCCCGGGGTACAAAGGAAAGCGATGGCGCGACCCCTTTTCCGGCGATCACCAGATCGCAGGGAAGGGTGGAACCGTCTGAAAGCTGAGCGCCCATAACCGCTTCATTCCCCTCAAAAGCGATGACGCTGATGCCCACGCGGACCGTCAACCCGTTTCGAACCAGTTCATCCAGGATGACTTTTCCGGCGGTTCCATCCACCTGAATGGAGAGGGGATAGGCGGATGTGATGAGCATGGTGGGTTTAAAACCTCTTTTGAGCAGTCCATAAGCCGCCTTAAATCCCACCAGACCGCCTCCCAGAACCAGGGGTTTCCGTGTATGGGGCAGTTTATCAACGATTTGCCGCACGTGGTCCCGGGTTCTCAGATAGTGGATATTTTTGAGATTCGCGTCCTTTGCCTCGACGGACCTTGCATCGGCGCCGGTTGCGATGAGAAGTCGATCGAAAGGGATTCTTTGCCGGTTTAGAAGCACGATTTCATGATCTGCAACGTCTATCGCCGAAATGCGATTTCCAAAACGCGTTTCGATGTTGAGATCTTCGTAGACGCTTGGAACGCGTATGGGGAGCTTTTCAAATGGGATGGATCCGTCAAGAACCATGCTGATCATAGGCCGGCTGTAGGGAACAGCTTTTTCGTCACCGACCATGGTGACATGCCCTGAAGGATCCAATTGCCGAATGGCTTCGGCCGCGGAGATTCCCGCGATGCCGTTTCCTGCAATGACATATCGCATGTGAGCCTCCCGGTTTGAGTGACATCAATGTACAGTCTGTGTTTGTGCAATTGAACAATTTATAGGACGATTTTTTGGATGCGTCAATGAAAATGGGTGTTAAACATCACAATCAGGGTTCCCAATGATATATGTGATTTTTGCATGGGACAAGACCGGAAATCTCAAGAATCGCGGGTGTTAAAACCGAAAAAGGGCATTTAATCGATAGAAGTTTTGCGTTGATCCTGAGGCTCGCTTTATCGTAAAGTCTAAGACTGAAATTTCTGAAGGTGCTCAATTATTTCTGATTTACGGGAGTGTTTTTGAATTCCCGGGCATTTTTGGGCGCTACAATCTTTTGGCGACCATTTTCCCATATTGATGCAAAATGAAAATGACAACCATGTTCGGTTTAACCGATTGGTGCTGCTGCCGGCGCTGGTGATTTTTCTTCTTTGCCAGCTTTTTTCCTGGAAACCGGTAGAGATATCGTATGCCGGTGAGGATAGTCGGGCATTGCCGGGCGCGCCGCTCTGTGCTGAACCGACATTTGAACTGACACCGAATCAGCTGTCCACGAGCCTTTGGGCAAGGCAAATCGTGTCGGCCGAAACCGGCGGAAAAGTCCTCAGGCAGCACACCCGTGATCTGGATACCCTCTATGGTGATGCTGCCGTAGCCCATAAGCATCTCAAACAAATAACCCTGAATATAGCGGCGTGCACCGGAGGGACGGCGGTTTTCCCCCCCGGCGGCGGGCTCAAGGGGAGAAAACGGGCTGAAGAAAAGATTGAAGTGGAGCTGGGCGGGGATGCTTCCCTGTTGATGGACATTACACGCAGTTCAATTGCTTATGATACTGTGGACCAGGTCTATGGCGCGCTCGAGTACATATTGCGGCAGGGCTATGAGGTGGTTCGATTAAAGGATCGAGCACTTGAACCCTTGCCCAGCGGGTTTTGGGATATTCATTTGAACCTGCGGATGCCCAATGGTCATATTGCTGAACTTCAATTGCATCTAAAGAAAATCCAAGCGTACAGCAATGGTCCGGGGCACAGACTCTATGAGAAGATTCGGGGGATGGAAAGCAAGGCTTTTCGGGAAAAACGCTCCCTGACACCCGAAGAACGGGAAAGTATTGATCGTTTCAACTGCGAGCAGCGACGGTTTTATCAGGCAGCCTTCAAGCAGGGGCAAATTGTATCAAAAGAAACCAACGGGAGGTAAGTTCATGGATGAAAAAATAATCGAACGGTCAAAAACCATTCGCGATACCGCAGGGCGCGAAGTACGGATTTTGGAAGACGTTTCCGCGTTTGAGTTGGCAAACCGTTTTGGCTGCAGTATTCGGTCAGTCTATGAAAAGGCTTTGAACGCCGGCATCTGTCCCTATCGCTATGTTCGGAATCGGGAAAGCATCTCCATGGAAGAACAACTTCGGTTGTTGAAATCTCAAGTCGCCGTGATCGGTTCGGGGGGGTTGGGCGGACCGATTCTCCTGCTGCTGGCCAGAATGGGAATCGGTCGTCTTGTGGCGGTGGATCCCGATTGTTTTGACGAAACCAATCTGAATCGACAGGCTCTTTCCAGTGTGCCGGATCTCGGCCGGCCCAAAAGTGAAGTGGTGGCTCGCGTGCTGAAGGATGTCAATCCCGCCACTGATGTCAACGCGTATCAGGATCGCCTGGACAGGAAGAATGCAGAAGGAATTCTGGCCGGATCAAACGTGGTCGTGGATGCGCTCGACAACGTGCCTGATCGTTTCAGCCTTCAGAGAGCCGCCCGGTCCCTCAATATTCCGCTGGTGCATGGGGCTGTGGCGGGCTTCGAAGGACAGATGATGACCATTTTTCCGGAAGATACGGGATTTTCTCTTTTGTATGGGACGGAAGAAGTTGAAACAAACCGGGAAAAAAGTCCCGAGGCGCTCCTGGGAGTGCCGGCGGTAACACCGACCTTTGTGGCGACGCTTGAAGCCATGGAGGTGGTCAAAATCTTGCTCAACCGGGGCAAACCGTTTCGAAATATGATGGTGCATGTGGACATGGAAGCAGGAGAAATGAACCGGTTTTCTTTTGAATGAGATGTGAAAGCCTTTCCGCCATGGGATGCTTTATAAACGTGTGGCAGGAAAGGCTCGGCAAAAAGTGTTTCGATTTGGAGAGGCCGGGTGCTACCGTTTGTATCCAGGGCAGTCGCCGAACTGGTAACCCGGGTTTCTTCCGTCATGGCCCTTACCGCGACCGTCCCATTTGTTTTCGCCATGACCGTGGCCTCTTTTAAAACGGCCGTCTCTTCCGAATCCCATGGCCAAAAGGTTTGAGGTCTGTTCGGGGGTCAAAAGCTTTCGAAAGGCGATACGCATGTCGGTCCGGATATCGCGCATCTGCGTTTCAAGCGCCTGAAGCTCTTTCTGGGTGGCCTTTATTTTATCTGCATCCAGGGTTGTCTGACTCCACAGTAGTCTCATTTCCGCCCTCTTTGTGGTAACTTGAGCCTTGAGGGGGATGATTCCCTTTTTCGCGGTCTCGTTAAGCGCCTGGATTTTTTCCGTTTGTTCATTGGTCAGCGCCAGTGCCTCTATCACGGCAGGATCCAGGTGACCCTTCCCGTCAAAGAACCTGTACCTCGGGCCTGCCACGGCCGACGTTGCAAGGGCCAATACCATCAAAAATGCTGCAACCATGCTGATTTTCTTCATTTTCCTATCTCCTTCTCTTTAGGGTTTTGTTTCTGAAAAGACCTTAAACCGTTTTGATTGTCGTTCTTGACTGTAGTTTAACAGCAGGAACTGTGCCAATTTTTCCTTGTAAGGGTTTTGTTAAATGATTTCAGTTGGTTTTGTCTATGGACCTGCCTGCAGAAAATCAAGGGTGCAGAACATGGCGGCACGAATTGTCGAAAATGCGAATACCGTTTCGACAAAAGTGTCGAAGAGGCCGTCAGGAGGTAGTAGGAGCCCATTGACTTTGCTGCCGTTTAACCGTTATCCTTTGATCCATGAAGAAGAAAGAATATGATTCAATTGGAAGCCCCAGACCTTCAAGAGGCCCTTTTCTTCAGCCTCTGGCGCTGGCAGGCGTATGTTTTGTTTTTGTGGTCCTTCTGTTGACACTGGCAGCGATGGACTTTAGAGCGCTTGATAAAACCCTTGTGGCGTATGTGGAAAAACAGGGTTTTGATTTCATCGGGACTGTTCAGCAGGCGGTTGATTTCAATCTTGAGCGAACGAACAACATTCAGGAATGGGATCTTGATGGAACTGTCTCATCAGGCCTTGTGGACCAGCGTCCCTCGCTGCAGGAGTCCATGGTGATGGAGATCCTTCAACTGGCGCAACGAATTGATCATGAAACAGAAAACGGAATGCTCAGTAATGAGGCGCTTTCAGCGCTTGTTTCCAGGCAAGGGTTGTGGAATCTGATCTTATTTGATGATCGCGGTGGCTTGAAATTTAATAAACGATCCGTACCAGGCGACGTGGAAAAGGCGGTCTCAATGATGATCAGGGACCATGAGGATTTGAACATTCACCTCTTTGAAAACTTGAATGAATCAGCATCTTCAAGGTTTCTTGCCCTCCGCCGTAAGAACGGCAAGGGGTTCGCCGTACTGGTTTTTGATCGTCAGTCGTTTCTTTTCTGGCGGCTCAAAATGGCATTGGAAATGGCTGTAGACGCTGTCGGAATGCCTTCCAATACCGATTGCCTCTTGATCCGTGATGGTAAGGGCCGGACACTCTTTCAATCAGAGACCTGCCCGGATGTGCTCATTGAAGGGGACCCTCTTACAGGCGATGCCAAAAATGCGGATAGCATCTTCAATGTGAAAGTTCTATGGGAGGGCCGGAGCCAGCTGATGATGGTCGAAAAGATAACGTTGCGTGAACAAACACCTTTGACCGCATATCTGCAACTTAATACGGAAAACCTCGATCTGATGATCGGGAAAGAAAAGCGCTGGGGTCTGATGTCCATGGGATTCATGGTTTTCTTGGTTGTCCTTTCCATGTGGTTTCTTTACAGAAACCAGAATCGTCATATTGCCCGGGTACGGCAAATGGATCGCCTGCTTCAACAGGCTGAGCGGTTATCGGCCATGGGTCGTTTGGCATCGGGGGTGGCCCATGAGATCCGAAATCCGCTCAATGCCATCAGCATGGCATGCCAGCGTCTTAAAGAAGAGAACCTGCAGCAGCTTTCGGGGGTAATCCGCAATGAAATCGGGCGACTGAACATGATTGTGGAAGAATTCCTCGGGCTTTCAAAAGAGCGCCGGTTGAAACTGGAGAAAACAGACCTGGCGGATCTGGTGCAGCAGGTGGGGCTGCTGATGGAAGAGGAGGCACGGGCCAGGGGTATTGAGATCCGAACAAGCGGGATCGAAACCACGCTCATGATGTGGATGGACGGAAACAGAATCAAACAGGCGCTTATCAATATGGTGAAAAACGCCATGGATGCTATTATTGCGTCGGGGACCGTGACCATCAGCATCCATCGCAAAGGAAAAGATATGGCTGTGGTGAGCCTTTCCGATACCGGCACCGGCCTTGCTGAAGAAGACTTGGACAAAATTTTCAATCTCGATTTTACCACCAAAGAGCAAGGACTTGGGATGGGGTTGGCACTGTCTCACGAAATTATAAAGGCGCACGGCGGCGAAATCAAGGTCCAAAGCGCCCCGGGTGTTGGGACTACCTTTTTGATCTTGCTTCCCATAAAAGCCGGGATGAATTGAAATGAGAAGCAGGAAAGCGGTTGTGAGCGAGTTTAGACCATGGAAAAACTGAATATTCTGGTGGTGGAAGACGGAAAGAGTCAACGGGAAATGCTTCGGGACTTTTTAAAAGACGAAGGGTATCCGGTTACGGTGGCTGAAAACGGCAAAGATGCCCTATTGAAACTGCAGGAGGACTGTTTTGATCTGGTGTTGACCGATTATAAAATGCCGGGCATGGACGGCATGGCCCTGCTAAGGGCCGGGAAAGAGCTGAATCCGGAAGTGGATGTGGTGGTGATGACCGCATTCGGCACCGTCGAAACAGCCGTCAACGCCATGAAAGCCGGTGCCTCCGATTACATCAGCAAGCCCATTGACCTGGATGAATTGCAATTGCTTATTGAGCGGATCGCCGGGCGAAGAACCATTGTGCGCGAAAATAAATTGCTCAAAAAAGAGCTGCGGGGCAAAGAGGTAACACCCGATCGGATTATTTTTAAAAGCGCACCCATGGCGGAAGTTGTCAACCTGGCAGGTCGTGTGGCCAAAAGCCGGGCCACCGTTTTAATACAGGGAGAAAGCGGCACGGGCAAGGAGCTGATTGCCAGGTTGATTCATGATCTGAGCCCGCGTTCCCATAACCCCATGACCATTGTCAATTGTGCGGCACTGTCCGAGCATCTGCTGGAAAGCGAATTGTTCGGTCATGAAAAAGGCGCTTTTACCGGGGCGTCCGGACTACGGCGAGGCCGATTTGAGGAAGCGGACGGTGGAACCCTTTTTCTGGATGAAATCGGCGAATTAGACAATTCAGTCCAGGTAAAACTGCTGCGATTCCTTCAGGAAAAAGAGTATCAGCGGGTGGGTGGCAACCGGACATTTCATTCCGACGTCCGCGTTATCAGCGCCACCAATCGGGACCTGGAAAAGGAGATAAAAAAGGGTCGGTTTCGGGAGGATCTTTTCTATCGATTGAATGTGGTGAGTATCAACATCCCCCCGCTCAGGGATCGGCGGGAAGACTTACCGCCTCTGATGACGTATTTCCTCCAGCAGTTTTCTTCAGAGAACGGTCGCAATATCAAAGGCTTTTCATCAAAGGCACGGGATCTGCTGATGAAGTACGACTATCCCGGCAACGTCAGGGAACTGGAAAACATTCTGGAACGGGCGGTGGTGATTGCCAGGGGGGACCATGTTGAAACCTCGGACCTTCCCTTTTCTGAAAGGGCGGCGGATGAAACCGAAAAACGTCTCTGGAAGCGGGGGACTTTGAAAGAGTCCATGGCCCTTCTGGAGCGGGAGATGGTGCAGCAGGCCATGATGGAAACGGAAAACCATCAAACGCGGGCAGCGCGCATTTTAGGCATCAGTGAAAGAATGCTGCGGTATAAACTTAAAAAGTATCGGCTCAAATAAACAGCGCATTTATGCCCAGACAATCTTGGGTGGTTTTCGTTCCGGCAACCGGTAGTATCGGAGCTTGTTATATCCCAGCATCATCGGGTAGTGGTGGGGATGGCTCTCCGGCAATCCCAGTGCTTCTTTGATCTGTGGCCGCGAAAGAATCGCTCCCCGCAGCAGGCCCGCCCAGCAGGTGCCAAGTCCCATGGTGGGTGCCGCCAGTTCAAGATAGGACAGGGACAGTGTCAGGTCTACCATTCCGTTCAGCGCCTCTTTGGGGGCATGGGCTACCAGCAGAACGGGGGCGTTCCTCAGGATTCTATCCAATCCTTTGTCCCAGGCATTCACAATGGCGGGGAAATAGGGTGCGCGGGCTGCCTCGGGGCCTTTTTCAAGAATGAAACGCATCCAGTCGACGGTGCGTTCCGCCAACTGATGAATTTTATCACGATCGGTGATGACCAGCCAGTTGACCATCTGACGGTTTCCGGCAGTGGGCGCATACCGGGCGATCTCGATAAGTTCCGCAACCTTTTCTTTTTCCACCGGTTTTTCCCGGAAAATGCGGACTGAACGGCGTGATCGGAGAAACTGGACGGCTTGTTCATGGTTGATGTTCAGATCTTTTATAATGGTTGGGCAGCGTTCCATGGGAATGCTGGCGTGCTGAAGCGCTCCGTGCGGGCAGACGGCAATGCAGTGTCCACATCTGAGACAAACGGGCTCCGTGCCGGGTATGAGTCGTGGATAGCCCTCTCCATGGTTCATTTCTATGATGGCCATGGGGCATTCAGCGGCACAGATGCCATCTTTTTTGCATTTTTCCTTGTCGGCTTTAAGCAGCCCTGCTTTATTTCCCACGGCCCGACCCCCCCTGCGTCCGTTTTGATTTTCGATGTCGTAATAGAAAGGTACCTATGATGATCAGTGCCAGGGGAATCAGCACCACCCAGATGTACTCGTCGAAAAGTGCAATGGCCACCACGGCAATGCCCAGGAAAACACCTACCACGGAGATACGCCAGCTGGCGGTTATACCTGCGCAGAACGTGGCGAAGGAAAGAATCAAAAGGGCCACCATTCCCACGTCAACATTATTGAGTCGTCCCGTGTCCGTAGAGCTGAGCAGAAACACCAGGTATATGGTAACCAGGTATCCGAACCAGTGAAAGCTTTGCGTCCATATCAGCCTGCCCCTGTTTTCACCCTGTCGGGCCATACGGGACCATTCGATGCTGATGCTTGCGATGCAAAAAACAGGGGCCATGGCCATCCAGAACCAGAAACCCTTGTTGGGGCTGAAATCGGTAAGGGCAATGCCCACTACTGATAATAACAATAAGAGAATCAGAACAAATTCAGAGGTATGTCGTTTTTTTGGGGTACTGCTGGATCCGCTGGGAATGTTTCCGGACATGGGTTTCTCCTTCCTGAGGGCGCGTTAATCGCTTTTCTAAGACGCAAACGGATAACTGTGAAGCATTATAAACGGCTATTTTGTAGCAGAGTTTCATCAAAATCACAATGGTCGTGCTTCAAAATTCTCTTGGATTTGTCTTTTTTAAAGGATTTTGAGGGACAGGGATTTCTGAAATGGCATTTTCCTTTTATATGTGATGGTTCTTCGGGCAATTGACTCCAAAAACGAAAAAGGGTAAAACCTTTTTGTCCCATGAAAGGAACACCTGAAGTGATGCTGTCGGGCTTCCCCGAAGGGGTGAATGGAGAACCCTTTGAAATTTCGCGTATCCATCTTCAGCAAATTGTTGATGTTTATCATCCCCATGGTGTGCCTGCCCGTTGCGGTGGTGGGCTACTCCTCCATACAGGCTTCCGTGGAGAGGGTCAATCGCCTGGTTCGCCAGGAGCAAATGGTCCAGGTGGAAGCCGCCGCCAACAAAATCAACGATATTTTTTATAACTGCCGGGTTGATCTTGGGGCCATCTCACGCTCCCCGGTGCTTGCCGAGTACCATCTTGCAAAGCTGTTTCGCTTACACGCGGAGGCTGACTTTAATCGCGAGAACCTCCTGAAATTGTTTAAGGATATCCTGGCCCGTACCCCCTATTATTATGGGATACGCGTCTTGAGCGAACGGGGTGAGGAATTGATCAGCGCAGGCGGCCCCGGACCCCTGAACCCTTTGGATGAAAAAAGCCGGGCGCTTTTTTTTGGAAAAACCGGCGAAGAAAGACCGGTCGATGTTTATTTTTCCGATCTGGTCCAATGCCGGGAGCGGAACGGGTATATCGTTCACTGCACAAAGGCATTTTTTACCGGCTGGCAGGAATTTGCTGGCGTCATTGTCATTGACGTTGATTTCAAACGCATTACGCAATTTCTGCGTCACATCCGCGTGGGTGAAGAAGGTTATTCGTTTTTGATCGACAGTAAGGGAAAATCCCTTTCCCATCCCCGTTATGGCCCATACGAGTATGACCCTGACAAGGATCCGGACCCGAGCGTGGTCAAATTGGCTAAAAACATGGCGGCTGGGGAAACCGGCTGGCAGGAATACAATTTTCAGGGTCGAAAAAAGGTGGCGGCTTTTGCGCCCATTCCCATCATGAATTGGTCCATGGCCGTAACCATTCCCATTGAAGAATTCGGGAGAGAGGCCCAGGGGATTCGGACCCAGGTGATTCAGCTGGTAGTGCTGACCCTCTTGATAACTTTGTTGGGGGCATTTGTACTATCATACAATCTTTTGCGGCCGGTAAGGCGGCTGGTGACGGCCACAAACCGCATGGCTGCCGGCGATTTGAACCAGATGATTCCGGTGAAGTCCAGGGATGAACTGGGGGATCTGACCCGCTCCT
This sequence comes from Deltaproteobacteria bacterium, assembly GCA_022340265.1. Classification (GTDB taxonomy): domain Bacteria; phylum Desulfobacterota; class DSM-4660; order Desulfatiglandales; family Desulfatiglandaceae; genus NaphS2. The sequence continues at coordinate 78,458 of JAJDOH010000082.1, forward strand.
TCAACCGTATGGTCCACAACCTTTCCCGAATACAAAAGGAACTGGTTCGATCGGAAAAACTTATTTCCCTGGGGAGACTGTCGGCCGGTGTCGCCCATGAGATTCGAAACCCGTTGAACGCCATGAAGGGTGCCATGGTCCATCTGGGACAGAAATGGGGACATGAACCGTTGATACGGCAGTATGCGCAATTGGTGGCTGAAGAGATCGATCGCTTGGATCGGGTGGTTTCGGAATTCCTCTATTTTTCCAAACAGGCACCCCCCAAACTGGAGACCGTCGAGATCAACGGGATCATATTGGGGACGGAAGAATTGTTGGCCGGGGAGGCGGCTAAGAAGGGTGTGCACTTTCAAAATCGGCTGGCGTCATCGCTGCCGTTGATATTGCTGGATACCCATCAGATGGAACAGGTTTTCCTCAATCTTTTCATCAATGCCATGGATTCCTTAACGGAGGGCGGCGAAATTGAGGTGGGCACTCGGGTGATGGAGATGGACGGTGAAAAAAAACTGCTGGTGGTGGTGAAAGATAACGGCAAGGGCATCAGCGACGAGAATCTGCCCTACGTATTCGATCCTTTCTTCACCACAAAGGAGGATGGCACGGGGCTCGGGCTTCCCCTCAGCCTCGGCATTATTGAAGCCCACGGCGGTGTTATCGAGATGGACGGTCGTTCCGGAAGGGGAACCCAGGTGACGATCATTTTTCCGCTGGGAAGTATCCGGGAGGGAATAGAAGGGTGATTGCGTCGGAAAAAACCATCCTTGTGGTGGATGACAGAATCAACACGCTGAAAGTATTGATGCTGTTTTTGGCGGATAAGGGGTACCGGGTGTTAAAAGCTTCCAGCGGCAAGGAAGCGTTGAAAATCTTTGATGAGAACAGGGAGATCGACCTTGTGCTGGCAGATTTAAAAATGCCGGGAATGAGCGGATTGGATCTTTACCGGGCCATGGCCCGAACCGGTCCGGCGCCACCCTTCATCATCATGACCGCCTATGCCAGCGTGGAAACGGCCATTATGGCGCTCAAGGAGGGGGTAACGGACTATCTGATCAAACCCCTCAATTACGAGGAACTCCCCATCGTTTTGGCCAATGCCTGCCGGCAGGCGGAGATGAGTCTCGAATTGGCATCGTTGCGTCGCCAGGTCAGGGAGGAGAGCACCTTTCACGGGATTCTCGGTGCCAGTTCCGTCATGCGGGATATCTTTGAGGTGGTGCACACGGTGGGCCCCACGGATGCTTCGGTGCTGATTACGGGGGAAACCGGCACCGGAAAAGAGCTTCTGGCCAAGGCGCTCCATCTTGAGTCCGAACGAAAGGAGCACCCCATTGTCTGCATCAATTGTGCGGCCCTTGCGGAAAGCCTTCTGGAGGCGGAACTGTTCGGGCATGCCAAAGGCGCGTTCACGGGGGCCTTGACAAACAGGCCGGGCCGGCTTGAGTCGGCTCACGGAGGGACTCTGTTTCTGGATGAGATCGGTCATATGTCCCTGAGTCTCCAGTCCAAGCTGCTGAGATTTCTTCAGGATGGAACTTTTGAGTCGGTTGGGGACCCAAGGGAAAAGAAAGTCGATGTCCGACTGGTGGCCGCCACCAACACGGACCTTGAGGCGGAAATCGCTTCCGGACGGTTCATGAATGATTTACGCTACCGCATAGAGGTGATCCCCATTCACGTCCCGCCTCTCAGGGAAAGGATGGAAGACATTCCCCTTTTGGTGGGGCATTTCCTGGCCCAATACGCAAGACGGTATTTGCGTGCCATGGAAGGGGTATCCCCGGAGGCCATGCGGGCGCTGATGGACTATCGTTGGCCCGGGAATATCAGGGAACTCAAGAACTGCCTGGCCCGCGCCGTCATTTTGTCCAAAAAGTCCTACCTGGCGCTGGAAGATCTTCCTCGAAAAATAAGTCAACAAACGCCTTCCACGTCGGAGCGGTCGGGCACTGCAATGCCTGAAGATCCTACCTCTCTGGGTCCCACTCTCAAAGATATGGAGACGGATTTGATCATTAACACGCTTAAACGATGCAACGGCAACAAAACGCTTGCCGCGAAGGTGCTCGGTATTTCGCGGAAAGGGCTTTACGAGAAAATGGAGCGTTTGGGGGTCAGAGGCTTTTTGGATTCCGGTGAGGAGATGCCCCAATGATCCCTTTAAGGTTCATTCTCACCCTTCTTGCGGCGGTTCTATTGTGGCCGGTATCCGCGGCAGCCGTCGAAGGCCGGGAGATTATTTTGGGTGCCCCCACATCTTTGAAAACGGTGGAAGGATCCGAAAGTTTGAATGCGGTCCAAATGGCCGTGGCGGAAATCAACGGGGCCGGGGGCGTCACCATAAACGGAGAAAGTCATCAGTTCAGACTGGCGCCTTTTGACCTCAGGGAAGTTGGACCGGCGTCCCCTCCCGGCCTGGCCGTGGCCAAACTGCGCGCATTTATAAAGGAAAAGAAGCCCGATGCCCTTGTGATCGGCCCGTTTCGCTCGGAGGTGCTGTTGGCTTCAATGGACCTTTTGGCTGACAAAAAGTTGCCCACCCTGTGTTGTATCGCCATGTCTCCGGCGGTTGATGCCAAGATCCTTACCAATCCCAAATACAAATACATATTTCGCGTGGGTCTTAATACCAAATACCTGGTGGCGTATCTCATCGAGACCATGAAGTTGCTGCGGCGTAAATTCGGGTTTGAAAGAGTCTTTGTGTTGAATCAGGATGTGGCGTGGGCCAGGTCCACGGCGTACCTCATGCTGAAGCTGTACCTGGGCCGATCCGGATGGCAGGTTTTGGGGCAGGAAAACTGTCCCGAGGAGACAACGGATTTCAGGAGGGCATTGGCTCGGGCAAAGGATGGCCGGGCCCAGGTGATTCTGGCCGTTTTTGACATGCCTTCCAGCCGAAACCTGGTCATGCAGTGGCATGAAATGAAACCGCCTGCCGCACTGTGCGGTTTCATTTCACCGGCTTCCGGGCCGGAGGCGTGGTCCTCTTTCCGGGGGGGACTGGAGGGCGTTATCAACGTTATCTTTGAGTTGGGGAACCTGCCTTCGCCCAAGTATCCCCCGTCCGAAGTTTTCTTTGAGGCCTACAGGCGCCGATACGGTCTCCCCATTCAGGCGGGCCACGGACCGGCGCCGGCCTACGAATCGGTCTATATCCTGGCCAAAGCCTTTGAAAGGGCCGGAACTCTGGATCCGGATGGTGTTGCAGCGGCACTGGAAGCAACCGATCGGCGTGGTGTCATGGGCCGGTTGATGTTTCACAGGGGCCATCAAGCCATTTTCGGGGAGAATCCTCAAAAAGAGGTTTTGGCCTGTGTGGCCCAGTGGCAGGCGCCCGGCAAGCGTGTCATCGTTTTCCCTCGCACCGTCGCTGATGGGCAAATTATTTTGCCACCCTTTATAAAATCAGGCAATCCATCTCAGTGATATAGAATGCGTTACCTTTTCTTACATCCCCATCTTTTCGTCACCTTTGGTAACACCCTGGGGAATGTCGTACATAATAGGCTGATCATACTGGATATTTTCTTAGTTTTTGCATTTCCATTCCTTAATTCTTCATGCCACCGTAACCAATTCTTACAGCCATGTTTGATCCAAAATGGTGATCCTGGGACATATTCATCTTGTTTTCAATAGCTTAATGCCGTATACTGCCTTCTGGCACAGCTTTTGCTCTGCCAGCTTTAACGGTTGACGGATACACAGAATTTTTTATTGATGAGGAGGAGATCCATGAAAAAGAGCGTCTGTTTTTTGTCTGTGGTGATGTTTCTGATGGTTGCTTTGCTGGTGCCGCTTCAGAGTTCCCATGCGGCGAAACCGATTATCCTGGGGGTACCCACATCCCTGGGATTCCTTGAAGGGAAGGAAGGGCTTGCCTGTGTCCAGATGGCGGTGGATGAAATTAACGCGGCGGGCGGCGTCAAGGTGGGCGATGAGATGCGCCCCTTCGAGGTGATCGCCATCGATGCCCGGGGCGCGGAGCCGGGGGTTCCGGTGGCGGATGTGATTCGCGCCCATAAGAAACTGATTTTGGAAGACAAGGCCGATTTCATCGTCTTCGGGTCGTTTCGGTCCGAGTGCGCCATCGCCTGCATGGATGTGGTAGGGCAATACAAGATTCCCATGATCCTGGGAACGGCCATGAGCCCGGGCATGCAGAAAAAGGTCATGACCGATTATGACAAATACAAATACACCTTCCGGGCCTGTTTGAACGCCGTTTACCTCATCAAATACCTGGGCGGCACCATGGCCTATCTGAACAAGGAATTCGGATTTAACAAGGTCTATATCATGAATCAGGACGTGGCCTGGGCCAGAAAGACCGGGGATCTCATGATCAAACTGGTTTTTGAGAAAATGGGCTGGGAAGTGGTGGGCCGCCAGCAGTACCCCACGGGAAGTTCGGATTTTTCAGCGGGCCTCATGCAGGCCAAAACCAAAGGGGCCCAGGTGATTCTGCCCATTTTTGACATGCCCCAGAGCGGGATCCTGGTGAAACAGTGGAAAACCATGCACATTCCGGCACTCATGGCCGGTTTCATCTCACCCCTGGCTGGACCCGGAGCCTGGAAAACCTTTGACGGCAAAATAGCGGGCGCCATAAACTGCATCTTTGAAGTGGGAAACATGCCCGTGCCCAAAGTTCCCAAATCCGTGGAGTTCTACGAAAAATACGAGAAGAAATACGGCAAACCCATTGAAGCGGGCCACTCCCCGGCACCTGCCTACGAAATGGTCTATATGTTGAAAGAGGCCATTGAACGGGCCGGATCCGTTAACGGCGACAAGGTGGTGGCGGAGCTGGAGAAAACCGACCGACAGGGGGCCATGGGCCGCATCAGGTTCGGGAAGGACCACCAGGTGGTCTACGGTAACGATCCTGAAGTGGAAGCTCTGGGCTGTATGATCCAGTGGCGCGAGCCGGGAAAACGGGTCATCGTCTATCCCCCGTCCGTGGCGGAAGCCAAGATCCAGCTGCCCGAAGGGCTCAAAAGCTTGAAATAAGTTGCCAGTTGTCAGTTATCAGTTGTCAGGAGAAGCGCGCACTGCACCCTGACAACTGAAAACTGAAACCTTCAGAAAAAGGATTTCCATGCTTCTAGGTACCCTTATATACGGTTTCGTAAACAGTGCCATCCTGGCCCTTCTGGCCATGGGGTTCAACCTGACCTTCGGCATCAGCGGGGTAGCCAACTTCGCCTACGGGGCCGTCTACATCTTTTCCGGGTTTTCCGTCTGGATTTTCTTGAATACCTTCGGCATTCCCTACCTGCTGGCTGTTTTGATCGCCATTGTGCTGGCAGGGCTCCTGGGTCTGGCCATCTATTACGGCGTGATTTTGAGAATCAAGGGGATGCCGCTTTCGGAAGTCATGGCCACCTTCGGTCTGGGTCTGGCCATCATGGAGCTGTTTCGGTATTTTGATTTCGTGGGATTTCGCTACACCCTGCCCATCTTTTTTGACGGCAGTATCAGTATCGGCGACGTGTATATCGATTACCAGCGACTGATTATCGGCCTTATTGCCGTGGCCCTGACGATTGGTCTCTACCTCTTTACCAACCACACCCGGACGGGACTGGCTTTCAGGGCCATTGCCCAGGATGAAAGAACGGCCCTCACCTTCGGTATCGACGCCGATCTGGTAGGCGCCTTAAGCATGGCGCTGGGATGCGCCCTGGCGGCCATCGCCGCCGTGGTAATCCTGCCTCTGGGGACGATTGCGGTGGAAGGAGGTTACGAAGTGCTCATCAACGCCCTGGCCGTTTGTATCGTTGGGGGTCTCGGGAGCACCGTGGGTATTTTAGTGGCCAGCGTTTTGATCGGATTTTCCCAGACCTTTACGGCGAATTATCTGGAACCCCACTGGATGATGCTGGTGAGCCTCATCGCCATTGCCATTGTACTGGTGGTGAAACCTTCAGGGCTTTTCAGCCACCAGAAAGAACTGGAAGAAAGAATATAACCAAATAGACTATGGACAGGCGTAAAGAACGAATCGATCGCGGTGTGAAAGCCCGCTCGGCGGATATATTCGCACTCACAAGCTACCGGGAAATGCTGTATCTGCTGATTCCCGGTTCCATTCCGGTGGTGGGGCTGCTCTGTTTCTCACCGCTCCTGAGCGATTACTGGCGTGAGGTGATGATTTCCACAGCCATCTATGCCCTCCTGGCCATGAGCTGGGATATGCTCATGAGTGCCGGACTCCTTTCCTTGGGGCAGTCTCTTTTTTTTGGTATGGGGTCCTACCTGGCGGGCTCTCTGAATTATTATGCGGGATTGCCGCCGATTCTGACCCTGCCCATTGCGACCATCGGTGGTGGAGTGATTTGTACCTTATTTCTACTTCCCGTATTGAGGCTTCGCGGGGTCTATTTCGCCATGGTGACGCTGGTGTTGCCGCTGATGCTGAGCCGCCTGGTGGAGGCCACTCGGATACTCGGGGGAACAGAGGGGCTTACGGGTTTGACCCCGTTTCCCAATCCGCTGACGGCTCTGTTTATCATTGAACTGGCTCTGCTGGCGGTCCTCTTCGGGTTTCGGAGGATCATGGGATCCGATTACGGTCTGGTGATCAAGGGGATCAGCGACAATGACCGCTCCGTCATGAGCGCGGGACTCAATATCTATTGGTACAAAACCCAGGTTCTCTTCCTGGGAGCCAGTGTGGGATGTTTCGCCGGAGCCTTCGGCACTCACATGGACATGTTTGCGGGCATGCCCGGATTTGCCCTGGATTATTCCATCATGCCGGTGGCAGCTGCCGTTGTGGGAGGGACCGGAACCTTTGCCGGTCCTTTGATCGGGGCCTTTATCCTGGTGCCGCTCTCTGAAATGCTGCGTGCCCTGGGTGCTCTTCGAATTGTCTTTTACGGGCTGTTCCTGGTGGTCTTTGTGGTGGGCCTGCCCGAAGGTATTTTTGCGTACATCCAGAGAAAATATCAACAGATGGAAAGATGGGTGGACGTATCATGACGGATCAGGCGCCCCTGCTCAGGGTAAAGAATTTGACCAAAACCTTCGGCGGTGTCACTGCGGTTTCGAATATGGAGTTCGATCTTCCGGAAGGAAAGCTTCTGGGAGTCATCGGTCCCAACGGTAGCGGCAAAACCACTCTGGTGAACCTCATCACGGGATTTGTGAGACCGACGGCGGGTTCCATTTTTTTCCGGGAAAAAGACATCACCGGCTGGGCGCCCTACAAAGTGGTGAGCGAGGGAATTTCAAGAACCTTTCAAATGGTTCGGCCCTTTTATCAACTGCCGGCCTACAAAAACCTCATTGTGCCCCTTTACTCCCCCCGCGTCAAGAAACTGGCCGGTGGCAAGTACGGGAATCGAGACGCCGTGGCCCTGGATCTCCTGGAAGAGGTGGGCTTTGAACGGGATGCCTACGTCAGCTACAAGAAAGCGGGGGCCTTGCCCCAAGGGTATCTGAAACGGCTGGAACTGGCCAAGTCAATGGCGTTAAGGCCCGATCTGATTATCCTGGATGAGCTGTTTTCAGGACTCAGCCTGGCGGAAGTGTCGAGCATTGTGCCCATCATCGAAAAGCTGAAAACTCAGGGCAAAACCATTATCATGATTGAACATCGATTGAAAGAGCTGTTTCGCATCGCCGACCGGGTGATGGTTCTGAATTATGGCCGAAAAATCGCCGAAGGCCAGGCAGTGGACGTCATGGAAAGTCCGGCCGTAAAAGAAGCGTATCTGGGCAGCGAGGCGGAGTGAGAGGGAACGAGATGCTTGAGGTTCAAAACTTGATGGTCTTCTTTGAAAACGCCATGGCCTTAAACGACTTTCAAATGGAAGTTCGGGAAGGGCAGGTGGTGGGGGTCATCGGGAGCAACAGCGCGGGGAAAACCACATTGATGAATACCCTCTCGGGGTTGATTATCGATATGCGGATCAAGGAAAAACGCCGCGGTGGCGAAAGGATCACGGTCTACGGAAAGGTTGTGTTCGAGGGGGAAGACATCACCAAAACCCGGCCCAGCGAACGGGTCAAAAAGGGAATCGTATTGTGCCGCGAACGCCATCCCATTTTTCCCGAAAGCGATGTCCTCCAGAACCTTAGAATGGCGGGGTATCTGCGGAAACGACGGGAAATCCAGGAAACCATATCTTATGCTTTTGAGCTCTTTCCGGCGCTTGTTCCTCTGAAATCCCGCAAGGCGGGATTCATGAGCGGCGGAGAGCAACAGATGCTGGCCGTGGGAATGGCCCTGGTAGCAGGCCCCCGCCTGCTGCTCTTGGATGAGCCGCTTCTTGGATTGAGCCCCATGATGCAGCACCTGTTGGTGGACGCCATCAAGGGCTTGAAAGCAAGATCGGGCATTACGGTGGTCATCAGCGAGCAGTTTGCTCGGCCCGTACTTCCCATGATTGATTTTGGGTACATTATTGAAAACGGCATGTTGACATTAACCGGAACCGGTTCGGAATTGATGGATAACCCGGAAGTCAAGGCCGCCTATTTTGGTATTTGACCATGACCCCACTTGATCCCGACGGAAACATATTCAGTGCCTTTGCCTCGGCGGCTACGAAAAACGGCAACAAAACAGCCATCATTTATCTGGGTACCCGGTTTACCTATAAAACCATTCTGCGCCGGGTGGAAAATTTCGCCGCCTCGTTGAAAGACGCAGGTGTGACGGAAGGAGAGCGTATCGTTCTCTACGTTCCCAACAGTGTTCACTGGGTAATCGCCTGGCTGGGGATCCAGCGGGCCGGAGCCGTCGTGGTGCCCATAACCCCCATCTACACCAAACATGACCTGGTCTATATTGCCAATGACAGCGGTGCGAAACACATCGTCTGCTCCGATACCAATTTCGGGTACGTGAAACAGGCCATTCCCGAGACCGGTCTCCAAAAGGCCATCGCCATCAAATTGACGGATCTATTGCCCTGGTGGAAAAGACTTTTTGGCTGGGCCTTTGACCGGGTTCCCAAGGGGAAGGTATCCCGGGAAGACGACACCATCTGGTTTGGGAACATGGTGAAAAACAATCCCCGTGCCAAGGACTTGCCGCGGCTCGCCCAAAAGGGAACGGACACGGCCGAAATCATCTACACCGGCGGTACCACCAAGTTTCCCAAAGGGGTCCCCATTTCCCACGGATTGTATCTGGAGTCGGCGGGTGAGCAGATATCCATCTGCGATCCGCTTTTCAAACCGGAAGAAAACGTGGTTCTGGGCTCCGCCCCTCTCTTTCATATCCTGGGACAGACCTGTGCGCTCAGTACGCTCCTGGTGGGAGGCGCCATCGTGCTCATGCCCAAGGTGAATCTGGATGCCATTTTTGATGCGGTCCACCGGCACAAAGCCAAAACGTTGATTGGGGTGCCCACCCTTTACCGAATGATTCTGGATCATGACCGCATCGATTTCTATGATCTATCTTCCCTCATGTACGCTTTTAACGGGGGTGATGTGTTGCCGGAGGAGATCAGCAACCGGTGGCGCAAAAAGTTTAATAAACCCATCTACCAGGGGTATGGCGCCACCGAAACCTGCGGCGGGGTTACCATGTGTCACACCGACGAGGAGAATCCCCCCAAAAGCATCGGCCGTGTGGTTCCCAGCAAAACGGTCAAACTGGTGGATCCGGCCACCCTTAAACCGGTAGCCACCGGCGAGCAGGGAGAGGCCCTGGTCCATTCGGATCGCATGGTGAAGGCCTACTGGAACAAGCCGGAGGA
>JAJDOH010000083.1 GCA_022340265.1 Deltaproteobacteria bacterium
AATCGGGTTTCCCGTATCTTTTGAAGAACAACTGAACCTGGCTGGCAATGCTTCCGGACCCAAGGTGATTTTGTGGGAAAAAGAAAACGCTCAAGACTTGAAAACATTGCTCAAGGATCAAGGTCCACCACGGCGTTTTACCGGATTGGTCGGACCCGAGGGGGGATTTACGGCTGAAGAGATAACAAGGGCACAGCACGCCGGTTTCGTACCGGTTTCCGTGGGTAGCCGGATCTTAAGGGCTGAAACTGCGGCCATGGTTCTGGTGACCCTTGTTCAGTATGAATGGGGGGATCTTCAGCTGCTCTGAGGCGGCTCTCCTCATGCTTCAAATCCCGAATCTTTTGCCAAACCACCTTGACGTGTGCCGGAGCATTGCTTATATTTTAAACGATACATGCGCCCCGGAAAGAAAGGAGGTGAAGCCCGGCGATTCCAGGGTCTATCAGAATACATCTTTGAAGTTTCACCAACTGAATGCTTTACAAAATGGGAGGTTTAAAATGAAAAAGCGGATTATAATTGCACTTAGCGTTTTGCTTTTATTGGGTACGTCAGCGTTTGCGTTGGCGGAGGGTAACCCTCTGCAAGCGCAAGAAAAAGAAATAAATAAAGAATTTGCGGCGTTGATCCCGGCAGACAAGATTGTTGATGTGAACCAATTCTTTCAGGTGTACCAGGATGTCATGGCCGGCAAAAAAAAGGCTTATCTGATTGATGTGAGAACTGTTCCTGAATTCGAGGCCTTTCATATTGAAGGGACGGATCACATTAATTCCGGCTATATGTACACCATTCCCAAGAAGATCACGGATCCGAATGCGGAAATTTACATTTGGTGCCGTACCTCCCACCGAGCCAAATATGTCACCGGATTTCTTTACAAATACGGTTACAAAAATGTTTATCTTTATAACGGTGGTGTGGTCGGTTGGGCCGCCGCCGGTCATCCTTTTGTAAACAAATATACGGGAAAATTCAAAATCACCGAATACAGGAAACACCCCTCTGATGCTGAAAATTCCTTCCGCATAAGGTAGTTTAATTCTTTGTAATCCGGCACCATCAAGTTGAAAGAGATGAGGGGAGGGATATCATATCCCTCCCCTCTTATTCTTAGCATCCCTCTTCAGGAACTGCCGGCCTTGCTTTCTTTTTCTTTCATTTTGGTGTTCTGAGCTGGTGCCTGGGCCTTGGATGCCTGTCCTGCTTCCACAGGGTAGTTGCGTTTATTTCTTCTATCCAGGCACCGTCATACACACTCACATTGGGATAATTGAGCAGACGTGCGGCAAAATAATCAACCGTGCCAAAACACCCTCTGACAGAGGTAAACGACAGATGTTTGTCGGGAGTCAATCCCTTTGACGCAAAAATCGCCTGGATCTCTTTTGCCGACTTGAATTCCTTTTTGGTGACCTGCCGATTTTCGGCTTTCCATTTGTCAATGCCCCCGTCCAAAATGGACATTTTCTTGTAACCTAAAACATCCAGTGCCCAGAATACGTGCGTGGTTGCCGGCAACCGTTTGGACCACCCCACAAGGACGATGTGGTCATCCGGCGACACCCCTTTTTCTTCCAGGAATTTCACCAAATCTTTCAGGATGAGCATCTCCTGAACATCTACCTTCATTCCTTTGATGGCTGATGTGGGCATGCGTATGGAATTGGGAATATGCCCTTTTGAATAGAAATCATCTTTTGGAAAGATGTCCTGTCGATCCAGTATCCGAACATTCGGATCGTTCATATGTTTAGCCAGCCAATCCGTGGTTACCAGAAACTGCCCATTGGTGTATCCACCGTTTTCGACAGCTGTTGCAAAGGGTGCCGTAAAAATGATGGCCAGTGCTGCAAAAAAACCTAAAATAAAGAATTGACGTGTCTTTTTCGTAAAAACCTCCTATTGAAATGATTGTGAGGGAGATTTCAGAGGACCCCGCGCCAAAATGTTCACGGGCTTCCCTCTTTTTTGTGGGTTACATGATAGACGCCCGCAGGTGTTTCAACTGCATAAGGAAAATACTTACGTTTTAACCTCAACGCTACATTTACCAGACTGATCAGAACCGGCACTTCCACTAACGGCCCTATGACCGCCGCGAAAGCCTGCCCCGAATTGATGCCGAAAACCGCCACGGCCACGGCAATGGCCAGTTCAAAGTTGTTGGAAGCAGCCGTGAAGCTTAATGTGACGGTTTGTTCATAGGTGGCGCCCACCTTCATGGACAGGAAAAAAGAAACAAAGAACATGGCAGCGAAATAGATGCACAGCGGCACGGCGATCCGGACCACATCCAGGGGAAGTTGCACAATGTACTCCCCTTTGAGAGAAAACATCACCAGAATGGTAAACAGCAATGCAATGAGCGTTACAGGACTGATTCGGGGAATAAATTTTTTCTCATACCAATCCCTACCCTTGGTCTTAAGACCGATAAAACGTGAGAGCATTCCCCCAATAAAGGGGATGCCCAGGTAAATGAAAACGCTTTCAGCGATTTGCCCGATGGACACATCCACTATCGAACCTTTCAATCCGAGCCACTGTGGAACAACCGTGATAAATATGTATTGTATGCATAAAGGGAAAAAAAGAGGACCTGAAAAATGGAATTGAAAGCCACAAGCCCGGCGCAATACTCCGTATCCCCGGAAGCCAGGTCGTTCCACACAATCACCATGGCGATACAGCGCGCAAGGCCGATCATGATAAGCCCCACCATGTATTCATGATGTCCTGAGAGAAAGGTAACCGCCAGAAGAAACATTAGAATCGGCCCGATGATCCAGTTTTGAACTAAAGAAAGGGCCAGGACTTTAAAATTTTTGAATACCTCCCCAAGTTCTTCATATCTTACCTTGGCAAGAGGTGGATACATCATCAATATGAGGCCGATGGCAATGGGAATGTTGGTGGTTCCGATCTGGAAATGGTCTATCACATCCCGAATGCCGGGATAAAAATATCCGCCTCCCACGCCGACGAACATGGCCAGGAAGATCCACAATGTCAGAAATCGATCCAGAAATGAAAGCTGTTTGGTTGATGAATCCATTATGGATTATATTTGAATTTCAGATTATTCATGCCTTTTCGGAAATATAGCCTCAAGGGTGTACCCTGTCAAGATTTTATTGGCATAAGAGGTGTTTCTTCGTTTTCGCGCCGATCGGACTGCTTTTCTCCGCAGCTCAACGCCTAATTTTTGGAATAAATACGCCATTAATCGGCCGATATTCCCAAAAGTGTGACCACTAATATCACATGATGGGAAGCTGTGAAGAAATATTTGTCTTTTTGAAACCATTCCGTATTTTCAGTCTCATAAATTTATAAATAGGCATATATAGTTTTAGAGTGGTTTGGAGAATCCATAAATACGTGAAAGGAGTTTTAAAAAATGAAAGCAAAAATGTGATCGGTCTGCTCGGCCTTTCTGGGTTTATCGTAATGGCGGACAACTGGGTCGTATCTCCCATACTTCCCGCCATATCGCAGCATCTCAATGTGGACATTGCCAGGGCCGGTTTGTTGATTTCGGCCTATATGATTCCCTTCGGCATCTTCCAGATCGTCTTTGGTCCTTTGGCGGATAGATACGGCAAGAAACAGGTCATCACTTTTTCCATGATCCTGTTCACCTTGGCAACGGGTCTATGTGCTCTGGGCATGGGGCTCACGGATCTGGCCATTTATCGGGCACTCACCGGCATCTTCGCCGCTTCGGTCATGCCCGTTTCTCTGGCCTTGATCGGGGATATTTTTCCCATCCAGGAACGGCAAGGTGCCATTGGAACCTTCATGGGGATTTCTTTTTTAGGTCAGGGGTTGAGTATGGTCATTGGAGGGACCATCGCCTATTTTCTGAGCTGGCGAGGCGTTTTCGGGCTGTATGCGGTGCTTTCCGTGATCCCAACCCTTCTCCTCATCGGATATTACAAGCATCTGCCTTCCCAAAAA
>JAJDOH010000193.1 GCA_022340265.1 Deltaproteobacteria bacterium
TGTTTGATTTCTCATGATGTAGGCAAGATTTCCACGGTCGGCAAGTACACCACCCGCTTTGGCGATCAACTCAATCAGGCTGATCTGCTTTGGAACTTCGTAGAGCCCTGGTTTCTCAACTGCACCGGAAATATAATAGTGAAGGCTGTGAAACCCCACGATATTAATAACGACTCTTGGATCGACAAAAAAATCCCTTTCAAGAGGGGGCTTGATCTTATCTTCCAGTTCGGTCGTGGTCAGCCCTTCGACCCTGATATCGCCAAGAAACGGCAATGCTATTTTGCCGAGGTCCGAAACCGTCAGATCTTCATCAAACTGCTTTTCACCACCGGCATAAATTTTTAGATTGAGAACGTCATCGGGACCCAGTCGGTAAACATCAGACTGTGCTGCGCAGGGAATTGTTGTTAAGAACATCAAAAGCAGAAGAAAAGCCCCCGAAAAAGAGGCATTAAAAGTCTTTCCCGGCTTGCCTGTGAAATGCTCTTTTAGATAGTTTGTGTGCATTACCCGTAAATTTTCACCCTGAAATGCCGCTCGATATCAATAATAGACTGCTTCCTCAGTGAACGCGCCCCGGCTTTTCGTATCAAATCCGAAATTAAACCGAAGATAGGCAAACTTATCATCATAGTCGTAACCTGCGAGATTTGAGTTTCGGCTCTCTTTTCCAAAGGTAATGGATATGGACATGGACTTATTAATCAAGTATCCGACACGTCCGGAAATATTGTAAAAATCGTCGTCTCGTACAGCGATATCGCCGCTCGGTGTGATTCCTGTCTCGTATTCGTAATCTGCAATCTGATAATAACCTCGGACCACAGTGAGGATTTTTTCAAGCCAGACATGTCCAATACTTCCGGTAAAACGGTTGGCAAGGAATGAATCGCCAATGGAATTGTAGTTTCTTTCAGCAGCGATGTAGATATGACTTTTTGATCTTTCAGGGGCCTTTCCCAGAGGCCGTTTTATGTCCGGCGGGGGCGGGTTTTCAGCAGTAACGGAAAATCTGTAAACCAAAGCACCCGCATCAGCCAGAGATGAATCCTGATAACTGCGGTCCGCGTATCCAACAGCCCCGTCAAAAGAAAAATATTTGTAGCGCTTTTGCCCCAAGCCCCACAGTTCATGAGTTCGCGTGTCGGAGGGGTTGAGCGGATTATCTGAATAATCGATCATCCAATATTGATAATCGAGACCGAATGTAAGCGTCCGTTGAGGATAGTAAAGCAGATCCAGAAAAAACTTGTTCTCGTCGGAGTCCTGGTAATTGCCGTCGCTGTAATTGATCACCTGCCAGGCATAGCGAAAACCAAGTTCAAAGCGATCGGCAAACTCGTACTTAATATTGGGCGCAAGGCGATTAATCCAGTATTTGCGTCTGTCCGTACTGTTGCTAAGTCTGTCATAATAGTATGGGTAGCGTGTAATGTAGAAGCTTTCGTCCAATCCGATTTTAATGCGTTGCGTCAGATCGTATTCAATGCCCAAATTGGCCAATGGCGCCAGATAATTCAGGTCACTCCCCTTTTGTTCTCCCGCCGGCGGGTCGCCATCGTCAGAATAGGCGACTGCCTCAAGCGTTAACCCCATGTCGATCTTCAGTTTTGGTGTTTCGTAGGTTCCGGTTACGCCAGGCGCAATAAAATAGGTAAACATTCCCCTTTCATTGTCTTCGGTTAGGAAGAAGTTGTCGTCATAACGCGTTGCAACGGAAATGAGTGGCTTTATACTAAATTTCCCTTTTGATTCTCCTGACTCATTACCCGACTCCTCAGCCAAAGACATACCCGCAAGCAAACTAACCAAGAGAAGTGAAGCAAGAAAGGCTCGCATAAACATTTACTTTCTCCTAATTTGCATTAATCTTGAAGGTCGTTAAACGAAACTGAAAACAAAACAAAAAACAAGATACTCTTCGCTCCTACTGGCTTTGACCTGTTGCCGATGCACCAGTGTTGTCGATATCAACAGTGATCAAGTTGACAAAAGCACCCCCATATCCCGGCGGTCTGAAGCCTTCGATGGTATCGATGGGCATCGCTGCCCCAGCCAACCATCCAAACGGTTGGTAAGGCCTCAAAAACGCAATTGTCGGCACGGGCTTTTCTCCACCGTATTTAGGCCACAGATAAGAAATATACCCTTCCGGATTGGCTTTCAGCATATCAATCATCATTTTGAAAGCCGGCTGACCGTTGGGATCCTGCCATCCAAGAAGGTTTTGACCATTTAGATGTGACTGATAGGGATCCATCTCCAATGTACCATCAAGGCTTACCAAAAACAAAAAATCCTTCTTTTCAGGCCCGAAACGGAACTTCTTTGCAAATTCAATCGCTTTCTTCTCTTTCTCCTCTTTGGTAAGCCCTTTCTCCTGATCCAGTGACTGTAAATAATTGAAAAAATTGTCCATCGCTTTCTCAAGTTCAACCTGATATTGTTGAGTCTGTGGTTGATTCTTTTTGGGTTCATCTTTCTTAGACTCGTCTGCAGCCCAGACAGTGCCACCAACGCACAGCACAGCCCAGAACCCCATTACAAAAGTGGCTAATGTCTTAATAAAAATTGATTTCTTTTCCATAACGTCACCACCCTTTCTTATATTCACGGTTAATGGCTTGTCATCTTTAAAAATATTACTCTTCTAAAACCTCTCAATTTTCTGTCAACACGAAGCCGTTTTTGCCAGTTCGTCTCAACTGTATACGACAAAAAAAAGCCAGTATACCACATCATGGTAATCCGGCCATCTCACGAAATCAGAGATCCGAGATTTTCCGTCTCCATCTTACAACGGGTTTGACTTTTTCTCATGGAAAACTCTAAAAATCGAAAAAAACACCCTTAAAATAAACGGTTGTCTTCTAAATTTTGGTCTTCTAAAATAAGTTACTAATTTTATACTAGAATTCCTGTTAAAATGTCAACCGAAATTTCGTATTCATCATTAAGCCCTTTGTTTAAATCAATGGCTGCGAAATTTAAGTAAGTTTTGCTTGCATTCTTATTGAACTCAAAAATATAGTAGTATTAGGATCTAAATAATATCATCTTTGGCGACGAGGTGAAAAGAGCGATGGTAAAAAGGCTTTTTGGTGTCTTCATGTTAGGATTATTCCTTAGTTTTTCAGCGTGTGGAAATCAACAAGAGGAAAATGGGGAAGTATTAGCAAAAATTAATGACTTCCAGATGACTTTAAAAGAATTCAAGACCCAGCTCGCCGCAAATCTCGAGTTTGAAAAAGACTTCAAATTAACCCGTGAAGCGAAAGAGGAATTCTTGAACAGCCTTATTCAAAAAGAGTTACTCATACAGGAAGCATTGAAATTAAAGCTTGAGCGCAAGAAAAAATTTATTGAAGCGATTGAACGTTACTGGGAAGCAACCCTTATCAAGAACCTGATGGAGTTGAAGGGAAAAGAGATATCCGCGACCACTTACGTATCGGAAGAGGAAATTCAAGCCAGGTATGACAAAATGAAAAAATCCAACCCCGATCTCCCGCCTTTGGTTGATATGCGGACGCAACTCCAGGATAAAATCAAAAGGGAGCAAAAAACCCGGGATTTAGCCAAATGGATTGAGGATTTAAGAAAAAGCGCCGTAATAGAAATTGACCAAAAGCTTCTTTCAGAAAACTAATGGAACATGCAAAACCCGAAAGCCGAATTGAACCACTTTCGTTAATGGATTTGATGTTGGACAGCTTAGAATACGAGCGGATATAAACTATGCTTACCGCTTTTTCACGAGGAGCCGAAAATGCCAAAACCGAAAAGAAGACAATATTTCATCAAGAAAGATTATCAGTTCAAATTCATTCTGAAATTCTGCCTTATCGTTTTGGCAGGTTCCATCCTTTCAACCGGAATCACATTCCTTCTTGCTCAAGGGACTCTCACATCTTCCTTTGAGCAAGGCCGACTGGTCATTCGAAACACCGCTGATGCCATCCTGCCCACCGTCATCATGACCAACGTGATCACCCTGGTTGTTATTGCTTTTGCGACGGTCGTTGTCGTTCTGTTCATTTCCCATAAAATAGCAGGCCCCCTTTTCCGTTTTGAGCAGGACCTGGAAGAAATCGGCCGGGGGAATCTCAAAAAGAAGGTCAGACTGAGGAAAAAAGATCAATTCACCGGACTTTCCAACAGCCTGAACAACATGACAGAACTGCTGAATGAAAGAATTGTTTCCTCACAACAGGAACTGCAACAATTAATTGAATTGGCCAATGAGGAAAACGTATCCCAAAAACTGCTTGACGGCATGAAGCATCTTCATGAAAACATTGATCAACGTTTTTATAAGAAAGACCCATCCTGATTCCGGCAAAAGAGCACATGAAAAAAATCCTTTTTTTCCTTTCAACCGTTATCATGGCCTTTTTCCCGTTGGCCCACGCAACGGAAGTTCAAGCTAAATTTACGCTGAAAAATACCTGGCAGCGGGTTGAAACCAGGCACACCATTATTCAATACCAGTCTTCTAAATATCTGGTTGATTTTGATGATACGATCAGCTATTCGGCCAGCGGATTCTCATTCGGGAACCTTTTTTCCAACAGCGATGCGAACAATCCGGCAGGTTCGCTTGCCAAGAAGTTGGACGCGCTTTATGAAAGAGTTCAGCACATTTTGGATATGCGCGGAAACCTCAAAAAAGTCAGAATCAACCTGTATCCCGGCAAAACAGAACTGGGTGAAGCATACCGAACCATCACGGGGCAGGAATGCCGCGTCAGAGCCTGGTATATTTTCGAGGCAAACACGATTTATGTAAACATTGATGATATTGACGCAGGAATGCTCGCCCACGAGATGGCCCACTCAATTATCGATCACTTTTTTGCCGTTCGACCCCCGGAAGCCACAGCGGAAATCCTCGCTGTTTATGTTGATCAACATCTTGAAGATTAATCAAAAACCTGAATTGCAGGTATTCAGGAGTTTTTATTTCACCCCCTCAAAAAATCCTCATTGACATTCCTTTTTTCGCCGATTAAATTAGCCTTTCGGTATCAGACTACTATTTGAAATAAGATAGGAAATTTTTCAAAGCAGTTCAATTTTGATTCTAACATAAAGTCTCTCGCTTCAGGCGAGCAGACTTAACAGTTTAACGCTTGGATTCAGGCAACGGAACTCGAAGTATAGAAAAATAGTGCTTCTATGTGAAAATCGTGAAAACATCAGCCCATAAAAATAGAAAGTTTTGTTTTTCAAATAGTTCGGGAGAAAAGGAACACGGGCATGGGACAACAGGTACAATCCAACACCAAGCTGCTTGGGGAGATCCTCATAAAGGAGGGCCTTGTAACGCAAAATCAGCTTCAGGAAGCCGCAAAGTTTCAAAGTTCGGCGCAGGAGTACAAGCCCATTGGACAGGTACTTGTTGAAATGAAAGCTATAACACACAATCAACTGGATCTTGTTTTGGAGCGGTTCGACAAACGGACGAATCTCGGGGATATTCTGCTTCGCACCGGTATCATCACCCAGAAAGACATTAATATAGCGGTCACGCACCAAAATGAAACGGGAGTTCGCCTGGGTGAAGCCCTTTTAAAATTGAACCTCATATCAGACAAAAATTTGAGGCAGGCCCTTTGTACCCAGCTCAACATTCCTTTCGTTAATTTGGACAACATGGACCTGGACAGAAATCTCGCCCGGCTGATTAACAAAAAATACGCCAGAAACCGACGGATCGTACCTATTTCAAAAATCGGTCCGACGTTGACTCTCGCCATGGATGATCCGACAGATAGGGATGTGGTTAACGAGTTAAGTGCATTTACAGGCCTTTCCATCAATGTGGTTACTTCGACCCGTAGCGCCATTGGGCGAGCATTTCTTAGACTTTACGAAGACGGCCAAGACAAGAATGAGACATCCAGGGTTTTCAGGGTTCTTGACGAAGCACCTCCCGATGATGAAATGGCTCACACGCTGGGGTCAGAGCAGATCAAAAGAGCGGACGATCTGGTTAGCCAGGTCATCGGCCTGGGAATTAAACACTCGGCATCCGATATTCATTTGGAAACCACGGATCAAGGCATGTACGTCCGTTACAGAATTGACGGTGTTCTTCAGGATCTTCGGTTAGGCCATATTGAAGGGGAATTAAGGAGGCTCAAACGGGAAGTTATATCGCGAATCAAAATCATGGGGAACCTTGACATCACCGAGAAACGGCGCCCCCAGGACGGGAGCTTCAGGGCGGTACTGGGTGTGAATGGCAACGGTGCGAAAGCGGATTTTCGTATTTCAATTGTGCCGGGCTATTACGGTGAAAACATTGTGCTAAGAATTCTCGATGCCAGAAACGCCCCAAAATCCATAGATGCGCTGGGCCTTTCTCCTAGAATTAATGGTTCCTTAAAGGAACTTCTCAAGCGAAATTCGGGCATTTTGCTGGTAACCGGGCCCACCGGCTCCGGAAAAAGCACCACTTTATACGGGTCCTTGATGAGCGCATACCGTCCCGGCATCAAAATTTTAACGGCTGAAGACCCAATTGAATATTTATACGACAAAATTACCCAGTGTCAGGTCAATCCTGCCATTGGAAATACCTTTGCCAATTTCATACGCGCATTTCTGAGGCAGGATCCGGAAATCATTTTGGTTGGAGAAATCAGGGACAGTGAAACCGCCGACATGTCGTTCCGGGCGGCACAGACCGGTCACCTTGTCCTGAGCACGCTCCACACCAACGATGCCGTGGGAACCATTCCCAGGCTTTTGGGGCTTGGCGTAGACCCCGGACTCATCGGTTCATGCCTGATAGGGGTTCTTTCACAGCGACTGGTCAGAGAAGTTTGTCCGAAATGCAAAACGGAAACCAATCCACCCGAAGAGTTCATGAAAGAATTTTTCGTCACGCCGCCTTCCGGTATCCGCTGGGTTGCCGGCCAAAAGTGTTTCTACTGCAATCATACAGGGTATAAGGGGCGTCTTGCCGTAGCAGAACTTTGGATTCCAAACGAAAAAGATCTCTTTTTGGTCCACGATAGAACTGACATTGACGTCCTTCGAAAAAGCCTTCACAGAAGCAAAGATTCCGTATTGATGGCTGAGGATGCCATTCAAAAATTGCGTGAGGAAAAAACGACCCTGGAAGAATTACTGCGGGCACTCCCCTTCTCAAGCATCTACGATTTCCGGAAATTCCAAGATCATTCAAGCAACATTTAGGTGATGTCCTTTATGGCATTCGGCGCTGTCAATAATGCATATTAATGGCTGCTGAATAGCGATATTCGTACCGGTTTCGGCATTTAACCGAAGCCACATTTGCTTTCGACCGATGAATGTCCCACAATCAGTTCCAGCTGCCCGAAGAAATCAGTTCCAAATCCTTTTCAGGCAGCCAGCCCCGTTTCTTGTCCGGCAATCGAATCAGTCGCCAACCATCTTCCGAGCGCTCCTGTTCCACTATGGCCCCTTCGTGCAGCTTGAACAGAACCGTATCCCCCTCGTGGGGTCCTGCCAGAACCGTCACCTCTTGGTTCAGAATAACCGCCCGGTGATCATCATGGACCTGGACCCATTTCATTCCGAGAGAAAGTCCTGTCAGCACCCATAGGCAGAGAATCAGCAGCAAGCTGTAGAAAAGCCATTCCGATCGATAAAACATGCGGATTAAAAGGGCCGTCCAGAGAAGCAGATTGAAAATGGCGAAACACCAGAACAGCTCACCCGGGCTGACGGACGGCAACCAGAAAAACGCCATGCTGAAAAAACCCCTTGCGGGCGGAATAGCGTCCACTACCTGGTCCTTTGCATGGGTCAGATTGTAGTTAAGATCAGCATTCCGAGGCATGGCAATACGGGCTCGCTCGTAAGCCAGAATCGCCCGGCCCGGCTGATTCAGTCTGAACCAGGCGTTTCCCAGATTGTATTGAATGAGGGAGGAATCATGACCCATCCGGAGCAACTGATTGTAACCCGCTATCGCTTCAGGGAATTTTCCTTCTCGGTAATGCTGATTGGCCTGATAGAAAAGTTCCTCCCATGCCTTCCCCTTCCGGGAATCCTGCCCATGGACTGACGGCACCATCATGAACGCAATGAGAAAAAGCGAAATGGGCAACAGTAAACGATATTTCACCGAAGCTCCTTCTCCATCTGTTTGATAATTTCCCCAATGGCCTGGGTCGCTGCGCCGCAGGTAGCTTCCCCACCCGTGTAAATGCGGCCTTCAAGCTCCTCCAGCACATTTCGAAGTCGGTCGGCCGTATGGGGGTCCACACCTCGCTCCACCAGAAGCATCGGAACGTCGGCGGGCGTCAGGGACCCGATGGATAATTGGAAACGGTCATTGATGTAATCCCGAATGGCGATCATCATGCCGTTGGCATCCTTCTTTTCGCGGCGACATTCCTTCATGAAATTTTGAGCCGCTTTCCTGGCTCTCTGCGCATAAATAGCCTGATCGGACTTTTTGTTGAAGCGCAATCCGAAAAAAACCGCCCCGTAAACCAGTAGAGGGATAGCAAGCACCACCCAAGAATACGGGTTTCCAGGACCCATTGCCTTCGAGGATAGCCAGGCGTTATTCCTTAAACCGGAAGTAGAAGTATAAATGGGAAGAATATCATGGCCGATTTCCTTCACTGCCTGCTTGGAATGGTTGGCAGGGTTTTTCGTTTTTTCTTTTTGGGAGGCGGTTATACGCTTCTGCGATTCACCAGGCAGAACGTTTAGCACCATTGCCTTGGTATTTGCGGTTCGGTAGGTTTCATTTTTGGGGTCGAAATAATTTATTGCAAAAGGAGGAATGGTATATTCGCCCACTTGTTCCGGAACCAGTGCCCATTTCATGGTTTTGGAACCGATAAGACCATTTGCACCCGGTCTGGTTTCAAATACCGGCTCATCTGCGTAAGTTTTCAGATGCGCCAGGGTCGGCATTCTCATATCCGGCAGCCGATTGACATTTCCCTCCCCTTTGAGGCGAACCGTGAGGGTTACGGAATCCCCAACATGAATTTCAGAACCGGAAAGTTTTTCCTCAATTGCGAATCGCCCCACCAGCCCGCTGAAATCAGAGGGTTTATTCTCTGCGGGAAAGGGTCGCACTTCAAGGGCAACAGAATCGCTGGACACCGTCAACGGACGTCCGGTCCTGAGTGCACCACCGAAAAACGGATCATCAAACAACCCTCTGGACCTTCTATCTTGATTCGTGTAAACGGTCATCCCCATGCGGGCAGACGGAATACGAAAGCGACCGGCTTTAAGGGGCATGACCCCGTAGGAGACCTCCAGAACCCGGTAGGAAGTGCCGTCAAAGACCGCCTGATACTCTTTTGGTTTTTCCAGCTGCCTGAAAGTAACTTCACCGGTCTCGGGCAGTTCCAGTGAAATATCGCTCACGTTAACACGAAGATAGAGTTTCAGGGTGAATGGGACTTGTTCTTCCACATAAGCTTTTTGAGATCCCAGTGTCGCAGTGAGAAAAACCGGCTCCCTTTCCGAACCCAATGCCGTCCCGGCTGCCATCACCTTCAGGGTGGCCACATTGCTCTTATATATCTTTCCATCCACTTCGATGCTGGCGGGTCCCACTTTAAAAACGCCCTTTTCTCCGGCCTGAAGGTAATAGGTGAAGTCCACACCGGAATGATATTGGCCATTGATGATTTCGACCCGGCTGGCACTGCCGCCCCGGGTCACATGAAACGACTCCAGTCCTTTGATGGCCGGCGGTGCGTCGCTGCTTCTTGCGCCGGACATATGGACTTGAAGTTGAACCGCATCCGCAAGGGTGGCTTCCCGACGATCCAGTTCCAATGTCACTGAGACCTTTGCCGCTACCACGTGGGCCGTCAGGAGCAATACGGCAAAAAGTATCAGAATAAAGGACGCTCTCTTCATGTCACCAGTCCTTTCCCGACGACTTTTTAGGCGTTTTCGTCTCGGGCATCTGAAACTTCAAAAATCGCGCGCGATCTTCTTTGATGTTGTCCAAAAG
>JAJDOH010000019.1 GCA_022340265.1 Deltaproteobacteria bacterium
CTTGAAACCCGTTACGAAATCTCCGCTTGGTTTTTTGGCCGTGTCCAAAGCCTATGACGCGGCCCACGAATACCAGAAATCCTGTCTGTTGAAATTGAAGGCCCTGTACGGGAAAGAATTGCAGGAGCAAAAAGGGTTCCATGTGGTGCTGCTGGGCCGACCTTACACCGCCCTTTCAAAAACCATGAACAAAGGCATCTTGGATATTTTCGCATCCCTGGGTATCCGAGTCTACTACCAGGACATGCTGACTTATTCAGATCAAGATACGGCGCCCATTCAAAAACGCCTGGCGCAGATACACTGGCATTATGCCGCCCTGATCCTTCAGGCGGCCCAAGTGGTGGCGACATGTGAAAGGGCTTATCCGGTGATGATCACTTCCTTTCGCTGCTCGCCGGATGCCTTTGTTATGGACTATTTCAAGGAGATCATGGAGGTCCATCACAAACCCTACCTCATCCTTCAACTGGATGAACACGAATCCAATGTGGGGTATGAAACACGGATTGAGGCCGCCATTCGATCTTTTCGAAACCACAACGCCACCGGCACTGAAAAAAAGCCTGGGGTTTACACTCCCACGGTTTTTTCTGAGAAAGAAAAAGGCCTTTTAGGCAAAACGCTGATCATTCCAAACTGGGACAACATCACACTTCAGTTCCTGGTGGCAAGCCTTCGAAGGGAGGGGATCGACGCACGGTTGATGGAGGAATCCCACACAACCATCCAAAAGAGTCTCAGGTACAACACGGGGCAGTGCATCCCCTTAAACATCGTCGCTCAGGAGTTTGTGGAGTATGTGAGAACCCATCATCTGGACCCCGAAAAGACGCTATTGTGGATGGTCTCCTCACAGATATCCTGCAATATCGGGTTGTTTCCCCATCATCTGGAACGGCTTTTTCGCACCTACGGAAAAGGGATGGAGAAAGCCGGGGTGTATGTGGGCGGCATGTCCTTCATGGACATTTCCCTGAAGCTGCCCATCAATACCTATTTTGCCTATATGTTCGGCGGTTTCGTTCGAAAGATGGGGTGCCGGATCAGGCCCTATGAAAAGAAAAAGGGGGAAACGGAGAGGGTACAGAAGAAAAGTGTTTCCATTCTGATGGATGCATTCTCGGGAAAACGGTCAAAAGAAGGAGCTCTGGCCGAAGTCATATCCGCTTTTGAAGCCATCGATATTGTTTCCGGGCGAAAACCGAAAGTGGCCATCTTCGGGGATTTATACGTGCGGGATAACGACGTCATGAACCAGGACCTCATACGCTTTATTGAAAATCATAACGGTGAGGTGATCGTCACCCCCTACAGCGCTTATGTGCAGATGATCGTCAAGCCATACCTAAAAAAATGGTTTCTTGAAGGCAATTACATGGATATGATCTCTACGAAAGCGCTACTTTCCACCGTTACCCGGCTGGAGAAGCGTTACCTTAGCTATTTCGAGAGAATTTTGGGCCCGACACCCATTTACCATGAAAGCCCTGAAAAGATCCTTGCAGAATACAATGTCAGGATTGAACACACGGGGGAGTCCATGGACAACCTGTTGAAGATATTTTATACAAAGAAACACTACCCGGACGTTGCCCTCTTTGTTCAGACAAGCCCCGCGTTCTGCTGCCCGTCCCTGGTCACCGAAGCCATGGCCGGAGAGATCGAGAAAAAAACAGGGGTTCCAATCGTATCCATCACCTATGATGGCACTTCCGCCCGCAGCAATGAAACCATTATTCCCTATCTGGCCAATTTAAAGGGCCTCGACAAAAAATAATTGCTCAACTATTTTTATGCCGAGGCCCTCAAAAAATCGTCAGCCGGTGGTCTAGTAACCGCTATACTTGATTGATCCGGTCCTTCAGCTGACCTATGTCGACGCCCAGATTCACACATTGCTTGCCATCCATGCATGCATCGGCATCCTTATGTTCCAAAAACGTCTTCAAATGATGTTCCCCTTTTTCCAGATCCACCACATAGGCATCTTCGCCCTCATCGAAATTCACTTTTACCTCTATCCCACATTGACCGATTTCCGGATAGATGGATCTGATCTTTTTGCACAGTTCATCTTTGTCATGCATTTTTCCGCTCCTTATTCAAATAAATACGCTATCAAATTCAACCGTAATCAGTTTATCACATAATGCCCTTTAAAAAAAGTATAAGGCACTAAATTTTACACTCCCCCTCTGGCATCATCACAGGGCTCATCCAGATTATCCGCTCTTGCCTGCTCCGCCCCCATGGCTGTCTGACTTGCACAAACCGGCATCTGGAACACACTCATATTTTTACATCCCACCTCATTTCTTAGCCGTCGCGAAAGATTTTTTAGGTGGTTTTTCTCTTCAGTCAGAATGTCATCGACCCATTGTTTCCCTTTATCTTCTTCCGTCAAATCACGCATTATCAGAAAAAAGGTGATCGTATCTTTTTCAAATTGAATGGCCAGGCGCAAAGCATCTTCCACGGTTTTGATCTCGCCCGCATATTTTTTCACATTCGCCACGTTTCGGAAGACGTTCATGTCGGCGGTATCCTGGATATACTGGTGGATCTCCTCATCAGACTTAAGTTTCACATCACCTGACGGGCCATAATCGGTTTTTTGTTTCGCTGAATCAGTCAGCGCCGCCTGCATTTTCTGCAGTTTATGAATATGCGTCTCCTCTTCCTTTTCCAGCTGGAAAAAAATCGCTTTAACATCTTCGTCTTTTAAAGCGTCTCTTCCCTTCTTATAAAAGGTTATGCCATTTTTTTTGAGTTCCATTGCCATCCGGGCCACTTCATCTGCATTAAAGCCCATTATCATCAACTCCTTTCCATTGAGACGTTTGCTGCATGAATATCAGGTCTCTTATCATACAACGGTTATTTGTGATATATTGTGTTATTTGTCCCGAAAGGTCAATGGGGTGCAGAAGGTATAAAAACGGGAAATGACGTGTAGGCCTCTGCCGTTTCAAAACAGCCACCGTCATTTTAAATTCGGATGTCTCTAAACTTCAATCTCATAGAGCAGGTGTTCTCCAGACTTGCCCTTTAACCGGGCGCGATGAAACTTTTCGGGCCTCATCAATCCCTCAATTTTCTTCTTGGCCGATTGGGAAATCAGAAGCCGCGTGCCGAAATCCTTGTTCGCACTTTCTATCCGGCTCGCTATATTAACAGCATCTCCAATAGCGGAAATTTTATGCATCGTACCTGTATCAAAATTGCCCACAATCACTTTTCCAAAGTTTATACCCGACCTGATTGTAAACGACCAGTCATACATCTTGAAAAGATATTCGTTAAACCGGGTCAAAGCCCTGTTCATGTTCCGAACGGTATAAACAGCATCTAATACGGGATTGTCGCTCTCTTCTATCAAACCAAACAGTGCCAGGATCCCGTCGCCGGCAACATCGCTGATAACACCGTTATGTTGCACAATAATCTCGTTCATGGTTTGATAATAACGATTTAAAACATGCACCACATCGTAGGCAGGAAAAGCCTCGGCAAACGGAGTGTAGTTCTCAATGTCGGCAAAGAGAATTGCCAGATCCTTTTCCTGACCTAGCCTCGTGCCAGGCAAATTATCAAATTGCCTCAAAATGATTTCCAGATCCAATTTATCAACAACAGGACGTTTAATGGTAATGTTCCCGTCAATCCGGGTCTGGCATCCCAGTCGAATATTTTCTGGAAACCCCATTTTCAGAGCGAGAAGCGTTTCCTTTTCGTTTCTCGGCCGACAGTTATCTAATCCTTCAATGATATAGATGCGACAGGTTGTACATCGGGCATCGCCTCCGCAGGCATGAATCTGATCGATCCCGGCCTTATGCAGGGCCTCAAGGACGGTATCATCGGGGGAAGCAGGTATCGTTCGGCTATCTGTTTGTGAAAATATTTTGAACATTGTCATATAAATTTAAAGCTTCAATCCTTTGGGATGTGAAGCATAATCAATTATTAATCCCTGAATACATGATCGGACCCATTTAACCACGTCTCGAAAGGTGCTAATCTCTGGTCACTGATTGGGTGAATAAATGCATTTAAAGGCACTTGATGGAATAGTTGCAGATTGTCAGCCTTGAATCAAGGACTTTCCTTAATGAGAACCATGAACGGAGCCATAAAATGGCTAATGTGCTGATCGTTGAAGACAGTATCTTTTTTCGTGAGACCCTTGCGCGCATTCTCGTGAACAGTTTTCCATCGGTAACGGTAACAGAGGCGGCCAACGCGCGGGAGGCATTCTCAGCCATCCAAGCGAAAATGCCACAGCTCATTTTTATGGACATCGGTCTCCCGGAAGAAAACGGCATTCAACTGACGCAAAAAATAAAAAAAGATTTTCCCGAAATTGCCATCATTGTTATCAGTAACTATGACACAACGGATTATGAAGAAGCCGCTTTAGGAGCCGGGGCAACCGTTTTTATGTCCAAAGCGTCATCATCACCCATTGACATCGTCAAAACGGCTGAGAAAACACTTCCGTCCCTTAGAAAAAATGAAAAAGGATGATCTCGAACCTTTTTGACCAATGGGTTCGAAAACTTGAAGGATATGGATTTCGGCTCGACCCGTCAGCAAAAGTGAGCGATTTAACGACCGCTGTAAATCGGAAAACCCTAATTTAAGAGAAAGGAGAGAAAATGGCAGAAAAACTTGAAATCTACAAATGTGAGGCATGTGGAAACATTATTGAGGTCCTGCACGGTGGTGAAGGGGAACTGGTTTGTTGTGGCCAGCCCATGAAGAAGTTTACCGAAAACACCGTGGATGCCGCCAAGGAAAAGCACGTACCGGTCGTGGAAAAAACTGCCGGTGGATATCTTGTGAAGGTGGGTGAAGTGGCCCACCCCATGGAAGAAAAGCATTACATTGAGTGGATTGAGCTCATGGCGGATGGAAAAGCATACCGGCAGTTTCTAAAACCCGGCGCTGCGCCTGAAGCGGTCTTCAAGATAGACGCCGACCAGGTAACCGCCAGAGAATACTGCAATCTCCACGGTTTGTGGAAAAAATAAGCAATCGGTCGTAGACCAGCAATGAGAAAGGGCCGCTGCGAATTCAATCCGCAAATCGCAGCGGCTTTTTTTTATGTTCTCTTGTAAAAGGGAAGAAGAGAAAGACCAGGTCATGTTGGCGGAATTCCGGGAATTTGATCAAAAGATGATTCAGGGGAAATATACATCCCTTATTTCAGAGCTTGAATCATCAGAATAAACATGGAACAGCCGGGATTCAGAACCTTTTTGCAAATTCGGTTGCGCTTGTTCAACTACCGATATTTTCACCCATAAATACATGATCCACTCCATATATTTTTGCAGAGGAATCAAATACCCTCTTTTTTGAGGGTTAAATGATTCGTTGAGTGAACACAAAATTCGATAACCCATCAAAACAAGGAGGGAAATACCATGCCAATGCCTAAAGAAGCCAGACACGGGTACATCCAGGAAAGTATGGTCAAATCGTGGAGAGAGTATGTGGGGCAAATGGAAACCGCTCTGAATACACTTGATGAAGAAATTGCAGAGGCGAGCCAGATGTCGTCAACCTGTACGTCCGAATGGTGCGAAGCAACGGAACACGTCATTGATGAGATCAGCAACAGCCTCTTTTCCATCAGTGAACCCCGTGGCACTTCTGAAGAAGACAGCCGGCGAATCAAGGACATGAAGAAAAAGGTTCATGACCTTTATGCGAAATATAAATCTGCCGCCGGGAAATGATCAACAAGAGTGAAGATGGATTGGATACTTCATTCCCGTTCATAAACATAAAGGAGCACTCCAAATGAAAGACAAGGAATCGCTGCACAAAAAGACTCAGGAATTTATTGATTGTTTTGCCACGACAGACCCGCTGAAGGAAATGTCGGAACTTGGAAAAGGCGGTAATGAAGAAGAGGAAGCCTTGAAATGGCTGGCCCTGGCTGCACTTCATGGCATCAACATGAATGCGAAAAAAATCTCCATCAAGAAGTCCAAAGAAGGAGAATTCAGTGTTACGGTCAAATATCGGGAAAAGGCACTCCCATCTCCGGGTCCGAATATCGGTCAAAAGATCATCGACCTTGTGAGAGGAATAACACACCTTGAAGAGGACAAAGGCAAAACGACTCTGGCATTGGGCGTTCGTGACGGCAGTATCGATTTGAATGTCAAAGTCAAAAAGGAAAAGGATGAAGAAGAAGTCAGTTTGAAGTTCCCGGATTAGATCATTACCATCCTGAATTGAAAACCTACAGTGCCCATAATAGCATTGATGGGTGGGCGCTGTGTAATCACAAGCGGATAATTGAAGAATAGAGAGAAGGAGATCGACATGAAAGAACAAAAGGGCCGGGTAACTTTCAAGGGAGAACCTTTGACGTTGGTGGGTGAAAAAATCACACCTTGCATGACGGCGCCCAAAGTTACCCTCATCAACAATAAGCTTGAGCTCGTTACACTGGAAAATGAAGAGGATACGGTGCTCATCGTTGCCAGTGTGCCGTCCCTGGATACCGCGGTCTGCTCCAAGGAAACCAAACGATTTAACAAAGAAGCTGAATCGCTTCCCGGCAAAGCCAAACTCATTTTTGTAAGCATGGATCTTCCTTTCGCTCAGGAGCGATGGGCCAAAGAGTATAATATCACGAATATCACCTTCCTGTCGGATCACAAGGAAGCCGCTTTCGGAAAAGCGTTTGGTGTCCTGATAAAGGAATTAAGATTGCTGGCGAGAGCCGTTTTCGTCATTGACGCCAAAGGCGAAGTAACCTACACTGAGCTGGTAAAGGAAATGACCGACGAGCCTGATTATCATGCGGCACTCTCCGCAGCCGCAGCCCGGGGGATCTCCTGAAAAGACGTAGGATCAAGCGTGCAAATCTTTTCCGGGAAGCCCTGGTGAAGGCAATGGTCAAGATTTGACAAATTGAATTCTGAACAGGGAGGTTGTACACATGGAAGTAAAGAAGATACTCTGGCCGACGGACTTTTCACCCAACGCGGAAAAGGCCCTGGACTATGTGACGTCCTTTGGGGAAAAGTATCAGACTGAAGTACATGTGCTTTACGTGATTGAAGATCTGGGGCACCATGCACCGTGGTATGGTGAATTTGACCAGTCCCACATCGAAAAAATCCAAAAGTGGGAAAGAGAAACCGCGGAAAAACGGCTGGGAGATATCTGCGAAAAATATTTACAGGGGTGTCCCTTGTTTATCAAACATGTGGCCCTCGGGGATCCCGCCGAAGAGATCCTCAAAACAGCGGACAAGGAAAATGTGGACATGATCATCATGGCTTCCCACGGCCGAAAAGGCAGTTTTGGCTTCGGCAGCGTATCGGAAAAGGTGGTCAAAAACGCACCGATCCCTGTCGTTACCATTCCCGTCACGCCCGTGAAATAATCTAAATCCTGCGCAGGGGTCGCTTTGACCCTTTGCGCAGTTTGATTTTCCCCATCGGGCCTTTTTCGACCCTCTTAATTTAAGGTAAGTCCGTACTCTCTACGACTTCACAACTGTCCTCGGGACAGAAAAGGTTAAGAAACAATCCTTTCTCCTTGGGTGTGTCGACACCTTCTGCCGGAATGCTGATATTCCCCGCTTCATCGATGCAGGATTGATCCGGGCATACAATTTCAAGCTGCATCACTCCGCTGCTCCCCCTTTAACCACTCCTTCGCCGCCTCTTTTTCGAGGCTGTCAAAATATCGGACAGTTGCGGTGGTAAACGGTTTGATGAAACCAGTCAGAAATTTTTCCCACTGCCGATCCCCAACGACAGCCAGGCGATCGATATCATGAAAATGCCTGGCACCAAATTTCGTATCCTCCCAGAGAGCGCCGAGGGTCCAGCCTTGGAAATCCTGAAATTCCACCAAGATCCGGATGGTTTCTTCCTGATCCATCAACCCTTCCAATTGGGGAACAAAGAGTTCGTAATCCTCTTTTGTGAGCTTTTCCCTGAAAATGAGGGTAACGATTTTAATGCCGTTTTCTTCCAGTTTAATTTCATTAAAACCACTGGTCATGGCCTATTCATCCTTTCCGGATTTTTCTTCCATCCCTTCTTTAAGTCCTTTATCGAACTCTGATTTTGCCTCTTTCAGACTGTCTTTTAACGAAGACCAGGCGGATGTGATACCCTGTTTCATTTGATCCCACGTGTCATCTTCGTCCTCGAAAATCTTTCCCAGCGTTTCCTTTACCGCCTGTTCCTTTTCACGGAGGGCCTTGATTCTCTTCTCATAACGATTCCACTCTTCGGCCTGCGCTTTTCTTGCTTCAGACTCAAGCCGGTTCAGCGCATCGTTCCATTCATCGAGCCGGCGCTTCAGTTCTTTTAGATGGTCAACTCTTTGTTCAGGCATTCAACACCCTCTTTTTTTTGAAAATGGCAATGCCTCCCAGACTTTCGACAAAAATCTTAATGGTAGAAAGCCCAAAAGATCATGCTGCCGGTTGAAATCCCTCAAAGATCTTTTCAGTTTCTTCCGCCGTTGGGAAAGGCATCTTTGCCAGAGGCTCTTCCGTAACCTCTTTCTGAAAAGCGGCGCCGAAAACCTCCCGCGGCGATGTTCGGTAAATTACGCCGATCCGAAAGCGGGCCTCTTTGTCCAGAACCATTGACAGGGCCGCATTACGGTCCGCCACATCGTGGTCTTCGGGAAGCAGCGCCACACGTTCGCTGTACCATTTGACGGGATGCTCTCCCCAGGTGATACAGGGTTGGATCACATCCACATAGGCCATTCCTTCATGGTTCATGGCATCCGCCAGAAGTCCGCTCAGGTGATCTGTGTCCGCCGCAAACCCCCGCGCCACGAAGGTGCAGTTGTGAAGAATGGCCACCGCCAGCGCATTCAGCGGTTCGACCTGTACCCCCTTCTCCTGCAGACTTCGCTTCTCGCCTTTCATGGTGGTGGGGGATGCCTGCCCCTTTGTAAGCGCATAAATTTCGTTGTTGTGGACCACAACGGTGATGTTCGGGTTGCGCCTAAGCGCATGGATGAAATGATTTCCCCCCTCCCCGTAACAATCCCCGTCTCCCGTCGCCACAACGGTGGTGAGATTCGGATTGGCCGCCTGAATCCCTGTCGCAACCGGCAGTGCCCTTCCGTGAAGGCCGTTAAAGAAGTTGCACTGCAGATAATGGGGCAGTTTGGCAGCCTGTCCGATGCCCGACACCAGGCATATGTCCTGGGGCGACTTGCCGAGTTTTTTAAAGGCCGTCTTAAATGCCTGCAAAATGCCATGGTTGGGACACCCAGGACACCACTGAATCTCCACATCATTTGAAAAGAGATCTTTTTGTCTATTTTTTTCTGAATCCGTCATGGATTTGCCTCCTGATGTCCTCGGCATGTAACGGAAGACCGTCATATTTTAGGACGTGTCCCTGAAAACTGACCGCATATTCGCTCTTGAGCACTCGGCCCAATTGACCCGTGGCATTGGCCTCAACAAGCCAGTATGATTTTCCTTCAGGCCATTTCATTTCAGGAAGCGGCCAGAGTTCGGTAAAATGGATCATACCGGCTTTGATTTCATCCTTCTCAAGCGCTTCAAGGGCTTCTATGATTGCGCCCCTGCTGGACCCCCACCCCACCAGGATCACATCCGCCGTTTCCACCCGATACTGTTCAGGAGGTTCAACGACACTTTTGAGGCCATCCATTTTGGTTCTTCTTTTTTCCACCATGGCAGGCGCGGTTCCAGAAAGTTCTTCGGTTATGTGGCCATATTCGTCGTGCTCGTCACTGTCGGCAGCCACCAGATGGTCACTCTGGCCCGGGTACAGCCTCGGTGAAATGCCATTTTCTGTCAGCGCATATCTTTTGTAGTCGGTTATTTCAGAAGCATCCGCCAAATGGGATTTCGCCTTGCTGAAGATCGACTTCACATCTTCCACGGAAAACCGGGAATCCGCCAAAAACTGGTCCGTCAGAATGATCACGGGAATCTGAAAATGATCGGCCAGGTTAAAAGCACGGACGGTCTTTTTAAAAATGTCTTCAGGATCGGATGGTGCCATCACCAGTTTTGGAAATTCACCATGTCCTGCATGAATGGCAAACAGCAAATCCCCTTGAGACGTTCGGGTTGGCAGACCCGTTGCCGGACCCGGGCGCTGGGCCAGTACAATCACCACCGGAGTTTCCGTCATTCCCGCCAGGCTGATCCCTTCCACCATCAGCGCAAATCCGCCGCCGGAAGTGGCTGTCATGGACCTGGCACCGGCATAGGAAGCACCGATGGCCATGTTGATGGCCGCGATTTCATCTTCCGCCTGTTCGGCAAAAACCCCCCATTGCGCGGAATGATGGGCCAGGGTCGTAATGATGCCTGTGGATGGCGACATGGGGTAGGCGGCAATAAACCGGCAACCGCCATGGGCGGCCGCAATGGGCAGCATTTCGTTTCCCGCAATGAGCGTATACGTCTCGTCTCGAGGCGGCAGTTCCCAGGGACATTGTTCCCGACAGGACTTCTCGGCCATTTCATATCCTTTTGCGGCCGCGCTCCGGTTGTTCTCAATGACTTTCTTGGGCTTCGATTTGAATTTTTTCGCCACCACATGCTTCAGATGATCCAGGTTCATTCCCAGAATCCCTGCCAGCGCCCCCACCGCAACGATATTGGCGTAAATGGTATCATCAAACGCTTCTCTGGCCGTCTTCTTAAAATCGATGGTGATCGTTCTTTCATCCGCGTTTTCGCCGGAAACAAGAACACCATCTTTCTTTAAGAGATATTTATATTTGGCAAACGCTTTATCGTTTAAAGCCAGCAGAATATCCGCTTTTTCAAGGGGTGCGTTCGCCGGCTTTCCCCCGATTCGAATGGCAAAGCGGTTCACCCCACCGCGGATTCGGGACTCATACTCCTTCCAGCTGAACACGGCGTATCCTAGGGCAGAGACCGCTTCGGCAAATATCCCGCCGACACTTTGGATTCCCTCACCGGCTGCGCCGACGATAACGATATTAAGATCCTTCATGCTGTTCCTCTTCTCGAAACGCTAGAGAATCATTTGCGTTCATATTTTCCCATCAGCACCGCCTGATCCAGCACGTGCCCCGTCATTTCTTTTTCAACGGTCAATTTGTCCGACTTCTCCGGCAAATCGAGCAATTGATCCAGGGCGTAGAGTTTGAAGAAATACCGGTGTTCGCGGTCCGGCGGACAGGGGCCGTAATAGGAAGTGTTGCCTGCCGTTCCGATGCCTGCGGTACCTGGCGGCTCCCGGCCTTCCGGAATTTCCGAAGTTGTCGGAGGGATGTTAAAAACAACCCAGTGATCCCACATGCCGTCCTCACGCAAATGGGTTGGAACGTCCGGATCATCCATCAAAAGTACCAGGCTCACGGCCTCTTCCGGCACTTCCGATATCACCAGAGGCGGATTGATGTTTTCTCCATCACAGGTATATTTGGAAGGAATATCACCACCATAAAGGAAAACCTTGCTGATCAATTTCATTTTATGTTCCTCCTTTCTTGCTTTCTGAAATCCTAAACCACCAACGCGTTATTTGTAATGGGGTCTTCCATGTATTTTTTGCTTCTCGGACTCCAAAACAGGTTTAAAAAAAACATTCTCAAAAAAACGCTTTTTTCGTGAACCGTTTTCTTTTAATATAAGAAGATTGTACCCTAATTTGATGACTGCCAGTAAAGAACTGAGGTTGAATGGAAACCAGGAGTAAGGAACAGCTTCTACGCGAGCTTAAAGAGAGTGAAGATCGGTATCGTGCGGTTACTGAAACGTCCATCGACGCTATCATCACAGCCAGTGCCAAAGACAAAATTTTGACATGGAACAAAGGTGCTGAAAAAATATTCGGTTATAGAGCGGAGGACGTATTGGGCAGATCCGTCACCATCATCATCCCTGAACGGTACAAAAATGCTCATTATGACGGGGTCAGGCGCTTTTTGAAGACCGGAGAAAAACATATCATCGGCAGGAAACTGGAAATGGTAGCCCTTCGCAAAGACCAGACGGAATTTCCTATCGAACTGACGCTTTCTTTCTGGGAGAGCGACTCCGGCATCTATTTTGGGGCGATCATCCGGGATATCACCGATCGGCGACAGATCGAGCAAATTCGTGAGGATGTGCAACGCATGATGCGCCACGATCTCAAATCACCCCTCATCGGCATCACCGGGCTGGCCAGACGCTTACTGAAAGGCAAGAATTTGACCGACCGGCAGAGAAAAGCGGCAAGCCTCATTCAAACATCGGGTGAGAAAACCCTGAAAATCCTTGATCGAAGCCGCGACCTTTTTCAGATGGAGCAAGGGAGCTACGAGCTCAACCCACAGCCGGTCAACCTCATGGAGATTTTAGACAGAATCAAAAATCAGCTTGAACCCCTCACGCTACAAAAGAAAATTACCATCCAGCTCACCATTTCCGAACCATCAAAAAGCGAAAAGCCTGAAATGGTAAAGGGTGATGAGGACTTGCTGGAGATGATGCTCGCCAATCTTCTCAAAAATGCCATCGAAGCCTCCCCCGATAAAGCACCCATCGGAGTAAGTATCAAATGGGATCAAACGGACGATCAGAAAATGCACGCCATCGACATCCACAACCGAACCGAAATCCCGAAAGAGATTCGGGATCACTTTTTTGAAGCCTACACCACCAGCGGTAAGAAAGGCGGTATGGGCCTCGGCACCTATAACGCTTCACTCATTGCCAGAACCCACCATGGTAATATCCGCTTCACCACTTCCGAGGCTGAAGGAACCCATGTCATTGTTTCTCTGCCCTCAAAACTCCAGGCTGCTTCATAGAATTTCCGTGACAGCTGCCATCCAACCCCTTCAAGTAGGAGTGATTTATGGCATACGAAATCAAAGACATTGAGATGAAAGACGACTTCAAAATTTGTCCAACATGCGGATACAAAGACGGTTTTCACTCCATGTTCAAAAAGGAGGGCGATGTCACCCGGTGGCTTTTTATCTGCCCGTCCTGCCATGACGTTTTCGATATTGGGTTCACCGTTCAATAGGATGGTTCAAATGTCGGCTGAAGCCTGAGGAGATTCAGTATTTGAACGAAAGGAAACCCAACCATGAAAGTATTCTCAAGCGTGCCGAGAATCATCTCCGGCCTGGGTGGGCCGCATTGATCCCCTGGGTGATGAGGTCAGAAGAATGGCCTTTGGCGAAAGCATCGAAAACCTACTCGTTCACAAAGCGCACTTTTGTCGGTGAAGGCGATCAAGTGTCTTTTAAATGATCTGGACATCAGCTTCAGACTGGCTGATTACGGGGTCAAAGAGAATCATTTCCACGAAATCGCCAAAGCAGCGCTGAGTGCCGGCCAACTCATCAGCAACAACCCCCGGCAAGTGACAGAGCAAGATGTGGTGAACATTCTCAAAACCAACATGTAAGAAATTCGAACCAGGGTCTTAAGAGGTGCTCAATCGAAACAGCTGAAGCAGCATGAAAT
>JAJDOH010000226.1 GCA_022340265.1 Deltaproteobacteria bacterium
AAAGCTAACATAGTAATATCATCAAATTGCCGGCCCTCCTGAAATTCTGATAGCGATGTCTCAATTTCAGAACAAATCCTGTCAAGCTTAAAATCATGCTTGTTTTTGAGCAGTTCCTGCAATCTGTCAAGACCAAATAACTCAGTGCCCGGGGACATGCCTTCAGTTACTCCATCGGTATAGAGAAAGAAAGTTTGGCCGACTTTCAAATACATTGTTTCCTGTTTATAAGGTAATTCCTCCATAAATCCGAGTGCAGGTCCATGGGTAGTCGCCCATTCCCGGGAAGTACCGTCCAGACTAATAATTAGGCTCGCACTGTGCCCGCCGTTTGTAGCAGTCAGTTTCCCGCTTGAAACATCATAAAAAGCCAGAAAAGCTGTCACGAACATGCCCGAATCGTTATTCTGGCACATGATGTTATTGGCTTTTTCAAGCACAGCTGAGGGGGACCGATTGCCATAGGCCAGAGAGCGGATCAGAGTCCGGCTGACCATCATAAACAACGCGGCTGGCACCCCTTTATCCGAAACATCCGCCATAACTATGGCCAATGTGTTGTCATCAATAAAGAAGAAGTCATAAAAGTCTCCCCCGACATAATGGGCCGGTTTCATGAAGGCATATAATTCAAATTCCTTACGGTCCGGGTAGGCCGGAAATGAGGAAGGCAAAATACTTCTTTGGATCTGAGCAGCGATGTTCAGTTCGTTTTCTACTTTCTCCTGAGCCACACGCAAATCGAATTCAGACTTTTGTAGTTCCAGTATTTCTCTAGTGCGTTCTTCAACGCGCTGCTCGAGAATCAAATTTTGATTCTTCAAGATCTCCCGGGCCTTTTTCAGTTCCAGGTGATTCTTTACCCGTGCCAATACGACCGGTGGACTGATCGGCTTGGTAATATAGTCCACCGCTCCCAGCTCAAACCCCTTGGTCTCATCCTGTGTATCACTCATGGCAGTGACAAAAATGATGGGGATGTCTCTGATTTTCACATCCGTTTTAAGCTTGGTACAGACCTCGTAACCATCCATTTCCGGCATCATTACATCCAACAGGATGATATCGGGATTCGGGTCAGAGGCTGCCAGTTGCAACGCTCTTTGTCCATTGACGGCGGCAACGATCCTGTATTCGTCTTTTAAGATCTCCATCAGCACCTTGATATTGGCCGGTGTATCATCCACTACCAGAACTGTTTGTTTTTCGACCTGATCATTCATCAATCTTCTCCCAGAGACAGGTTTAGCTCTTTGGCGATTGCCTTTAATGTATCCGATGCAGCGGGGATATCGAAATTGTCCATCTGATTTTCCAGCAGCCTGAACTGCTCGCCAAGCTTTGAGTTTGCCAAATGTTCAGCCAGATCCTGCAGGCGCCTGAGGGCCTCAACCAAGTCTGATTCCATCAGGTCAAACATTTCCCTGATGATTGGATGTACAACCGCACTGTCTATAGGATTTCGACCTGAACGCTCGCCGATATCCACTTTCTCATTTCTGCCAGTCTGAGATTTTTCTATCGAGTGCATCACTTGGTTGAGATGAGATTCGAATAGATGAATTGAAGAGGAAAGTCCGGTGATCTCTCCGGTTTTAAGGGTTTTCTCCAATTCCCCGGCCACCTGAGCAAGCTCACCCGCTCCCAATGTGCCTGCGACGCCTTTAACCGTATGCGCCAGCCTGACGGCTAATGATTGATCCTTTTTCTCTAAAGCTTCTCTTATTTCATTGGCCGAATCTCGATTGGTATCAAGAAATTGCAGCAACAATTTCTGGTAGAATTTTTCATTGCCACCCACTTTCTTCAGACCTTCTGCAACCGATATGCCTGGTAGTTCAGTCATAGAATCATCTTCCCGTTCCGCCTTTTCCTCCAATCTGTCCTTTGCAGAATCCAACTGAATTTTGCCATCACCAGGCTCGATCCATTTTGCTAAAGTGCTAAACAACTCATTCGTATCGATGGGTTTCGCTACGTGATCATTCATGCCGGCCTCAAGGGACTTCTCGCGATCCCCCGCCATGGCGTTGGCAGTCATGGCTATAATCGGCAACTCCCTGAAACGAACATCCTTTCTGATTTCGCGGCTGGCCGTATAACCGTCCATCACCGGCATTTGGACATCCATGAGAACGGCATCATATTCATGTTCCTTGACGGCATTGACGGCCTCCTGCCCGTCATTGGCCAGGGTGATCTTTAGACCCGCGCCTTCGAGAATCTCCTTGGCTACCTGCTGGTTGATTTCATTGTCTTCAACCAAGAGTACGTTTGCCCCGCGAATGCCTTCCAACACTTCTGCTTCCTGCTCATATTTTCGCACAAGCCGTGAGGGTTCAGGCTGCGCTTTGCCGAGCGCCTGCATTATGGTGTCAAGAAGCATCGACGGATTGACCGGTTTAAGCAGAAAACCCTCGAGTCCAACCTCATCGGCCTGCTGCATAATCTCTTCACGGCCATAGGCGGTCACCAGAACGATGGCCGGGATTTTGTTCAGACCCGCATGCGCTTTTATCCGTCTGGATGCCTCGATGCCGTCCATGCCCGGCATTTTCCAATCCATGACCACCAGCTCAAAAGGTTGATCATCCCGTGCATTCTCGAGTTCCGTGATTCCTTCCGGCCCGGATCCGGCCAAAGTAACCACGCAAGTAAAAGATTCCAGCATTTCCTGAAAAATATCTCTTGAGGTGGCGTTGTCGTCCACCACCAAAACTTTCATGCCGCGCAGTTCGGATCCAGGTGTATATTGTTTTTGCGCCTTTTCTTTTCCCAGGCCGAAGTCGGCGGTAAAACTAAAGGTGCTGCCCAGTCCCGGCTCGCTTTCCACCCAGATTTCGCCGCCCATCATCTCTGCCAGCCGTTTGCTGATCGTCAGCCCTAAACCGGTACCGCCATATTTGCGGGTGGTAGAGGCGTCTGCCTGCACAAACGGCTGGAAAAGTTTAGCGGCTTGTTCCGCAGTCATACCGACGCCGGTATCCTGAACGGAAAATTTCAAAGTCACCTGTGCGTTGTTTTTCTTGACCAGTTCGGTGGAAACCACAATTTCCCCGCTGTCGGTAAATTTGACGGCGTTGTTCGATAAATTAATCAGAATTTGCCCCAGCCGCAGAGGATCACCAACAAGCGCTCGGGGCACTGCCGGATCGGTTTTAAAGAGAAGTTCCAGTCCCTTTTCCTGGGTCTTAATGCCGACCAGAGTCGATATGTTGTCGAGGGTATCCTCCAGTTGGAACTCCGTCAACTCCATGTCCAGCTTACCGGCTTCGATCTTCGAAAAATCCAAAATGTCATTGATAATCCCCAGCAGGGACTTGGCGGAGCTGTCTACTTTCTTCAGATAGTCGTGTTGCTTGGGCGTCAGATCGGTTTTGAGGGCCAGATGCGACATTCCGATGATGGCGTTCATGGGGGTGCGGATTTCGTGGCTCATGTTTGCCAAAAACTCGCTCTTGGCTTTGGTTGCTTCAACGGCAGTCTCTTTGGCGATTCGCAGCTCGTCTTCTGCTTTTTTACGTTCCGTAATATCGTTGACCACGAAGACAAACCCGCCATCTGCCGTCGGTGCGCGATACACTTCTGTGGTTCGATCCCCGGGTAACGTATCTTCATAAATAGTAATTTGTCCGGTCCGGGCGGGATCCTGGTACATTTCAAGCCGTTTTGACACCAATTGCTCCGCATCCCCCGGGCCATAATCTCCTCGCCGGGCGCGCCTGCGCAATAAATTAGTGAACGGCATCCCTTTTTTTCCCATCTCAATGGGAAAATCGTACAGCTGGTGAAATTGTTGGTTGGTCAGCTGAAAATTGAGATCTTTATCGATCATGAAAATACCACCGACCATACTGTTTACGGCCGTACTCAGTTGGGCTTCCTTCTCTTTTAAGGCCTCTTCCGTCCGCTTGCGTTCCGTGATATCCATAAAGATGACGACTGCGCCGACAATCTGCGTCTCTTTTTTTATCGGCATGCTGGTGTATTCGACCGGAAACGGCGAGCCGTCTTTTCGCCAGAGCACCTCGTCGGCGATGTGTTGATCAGTGCCTTCCGCATAGGTTAAATACATGGGACATTTGCTTTTCGGATAGGCCGATCCGTCTGCGTATGAATGGTGAATTACCGCGTGAATTTCTTTGTTGACAAGCTCCTCGGGACCATATCCCAGCATCCGGTTCGCCGCCGGATTAATGAAAGCGACTTTACCTTCCAAGTCCACCCCGAAAATTCCTTCGCCCACGGATTCCAAAAGCAGACGCGACTTTTCCTCGGAAGCGCGCAGGTCCTCTGTGCGCTCCTTGACAACCTCTTCAAGATTTTTTCGATGATGCAGCAGCTCTTCCTGATACTTTTTTCTTCGAATCTTATCCAACCCCATGGTTGCCACTGTTTCCGCGTAGCTCGTCAGAAAATCCATAATCGGGGCAACCTTTTTTTCGGAGATAACGGCAACATCATCCAGTGCATGCAGGTAATCCTGTTCGTCGAACCCAAACTCTGCGGCCTGTGCCCTGAAATAGGCTTTATCGGGGGTGTGCAGAAGGAACTGGCCGACGAAGGCATTGGCAACATGTTGTCCTTCGATAATAATGGGAGAGGCTGCGTCAGTCATGCCGTTCTTACATCTATACAGCGAAAATTTTTTACCGCTTTTCAATTCATTGGCAAGCTCGACGTCACTCTCGATGCATCGCTTGCAGGTAGATTCGTTGACCCTATGAAAGTCCGTACAGATCTTCTGCCACCTGACGCCAATTAGGACATTTCCCTCGAGGTCTATAATAGCCGAGGCGATACCGACAGCCTCACAAAAGCTCTCAAGCAGGCTGCGGCTTTTTTCCACATCTATCAGATCAGAAAGTTTGTAATCCATTTTTACCCTAAAATATGGAATTGGTTTCTGTACAGGTTTTAATTCTTTTCGTTTTCAAAACCATGATTTTTCTTCTTTGACATATCTAAATACCAGTCATTAATGTTATTTTTAGTATTTATTGCAGCATATAAAACATGTTGAATTGTTTTGAAGTAGTTAATATTTTAGCTTTTTCCTTGCAAGTCGTTGCCAATAGCAAGTTAATCAGCTCAAATCTCAGGTCACTGGGAAGCCCCCTCTAATAACCACTGAAACACATCCGGGCTAACCCCAGCTGCTGAACTGTAAGGATGGGTGAGTATAAAAACTCCCAACAGGACAACCGCGACCATACCAGCATAAAGTGATACCAGAATGTAGCGTCGGAGTGTCGGTGCGGGAATAGAAAGGGTTAAAAGTGTGAAAAGGTAACCTATCATCGCGATATACCAGAAAACGGGTAGTGTTTTACCTTTTGTATCAAAAAGCCTCTGAATCCTGTAGTTTTCTACCCGATCTAAAAGCTCTTTTAGGTTCAGATCGCCCGGTTTATACTCGATTTTCTTGAGCTCT
This sequence comes from Deltaproteobacteria bacterium, assembly GCA_022340265.1. GTDB lineage: Bacteria > Desulfobacterota > DSM-4660 > Desulfatiglandales > Desulfatiglandaceae > NaphS2. The sequence goes on from JAJDOH010000226.1 coordinate 5,435, forward strand.
TTCCACACCAGATCTAACGGCCCACGCCCAGTATATTCTCTGTCACCCGGCTGAAACCGCAATTCTCTTAGGGCAGGCCATTGTTCGTCTACGATAAAGTGGACATATTCTTTTAATTTCTTTCTGGCACCTTTTAATTCCTCACCCCCCTGACGCTCAAGTGCGTTATACAATCGCACCAAAGCTGATGCCTCTGACTCTATTGCCACTATCATTTCGTTGTACTCAACTCGGACATTGGCAAACATCATTCCAAGAACCACTGCGTGGATGACACCGATCCGCGTGGCGACTATATCCGCAGTTTTCTTTGTCTCATCAGTGAGTTCAACCGACCAAAACCGATGAGCCACAAAATATAGCGCAACCGAGAACGAAGCGGATACTGTAACCGCAAGAGCTATACTAATGCCTATTGGAAGTGAGAGGATAAACATACGCCACTTAAAAATACAGCTCAAAGATTTACCTGAGTCACTAAGCTGTAAGATACTCCTCGTTTGCTATACAGGAAATTGGAGATGAGAAAGTGACCACTTGAAATTTTATCATGCCGAAAAATAAAATAACCATCAAAGCCTCATTTCGAATCACATCTCGGCAGCGCCTATGTGCTCCTGCAAACATAATAAGGTTGATTGAAATTTCCGATGTATTCAGAGCATCCCTTTAAATTGGAGACTTCAAAATCTGCAAGTATTAAAACCGCCAAATCAGGTTTAAGGCAACTACATGCATATCCTCGGTAGGCTCTATGAGTGTGCCCAGGTTGAAACAACAGCCCACATCGTCGTCATCGACCTTAATCCGACCGTCCGGATAACCCGCACCGTCGGTTGGCTGGTTGTTGATGGCCGTCTTTTGGTCAAGCCGGGCGTACACAATGTTAGCGCCGCCGCCCAGGGACAGCCACTCGTTTATGCGGTAGCCGATTGACGGCGTTATGCCGAAGGTCAAAAATTCAGCCTTCTGAACATAG
>JAJDOH010000270.1 GCA_022340265.1 Deltaproteobacteria bacterium
CTTAAGGGCTTTGTCGTCGACGGTAATATTTTCATAAAGGTACTTGGAGGATGCCTTATCCACAATCTGGTCGTCCCCACCATGCAGGATGAGGCATGGATAACCGTAATTTTTCAGGTTTTCCCCGAGCCACGAAACACCCTCAATGAACACGTTGCTGAGCAGCTTGAGTGTCGTTTCCTTTAACACCAGCGGATCGTTTTCGTAGTCCTTTACGACTTCTTGATCCCTGCAGATAAGGGCTGATAGGGAATTGGGAATGGGGGTTTCAGGGGCATTCTTCACATCCATTTCCTTAAGTGCATCGAAGATGGGGAGTTCAATGATTACGGGTCCTGAAAAGATCTGCCCTTTCAGTTTACCGGGGTATTTACATCCATAACCGGCCGTGATGAATCCCCCCATGCTGTGCCCCAGCATGAAAAGGGGCAGCCCCGGATTCTCATCCGCGGCACGATCCACGAAAAGGTCCGCATCATCGATGAATTTGTGAAAATCATCCAGATATCCCCTTTTTCCGCCGGATCGTCCGTGCCCCCGGTTGTCGAAACGATACACCCCATAACCGAATTCATTGAGCCTCTGAACCACATGGTCATATCTGCCGCAGTGTTCGGCCAGGCCGTGGACCAGAACCACAACCGCCTTCGGGTTGTCAGTAAGATCCTTGATATGAAAAAGTTCCATCCCGTCAGGGGCCGCAACCATTTTTTCTTCATGCATACCTGCGTCTCCTTTATCAATCCTTGAACGATTTTGAGAGCTGTTGATCCTTTTTCTCCGAATACATTCCCCGAATCAGAAAATGCCTACCGCGCCATCCATCCTCCATCGACGGTCAGAACGGTTCCGTGGACGTAATCGGATGCCGACGAAGCAAGATATACGGCAGCCGCCGCAACATCCACGGGGTCCCCCCAGCGGCCGGCCGGTATTCGTGCAAAAAGCGCCTTGGATCGTTCGGGATCGTTCATCAGCGCTTGGATCAATTCCGTTGCGATGTATCCCGGTGCGATGGCGTTGACATTAACGCCCTGGCCGGCCCATTCATTGGCAAACGCCTTGGTGAGGCCTGCAACGCCGTGTTTGCTCGCGGCATAGGCCGGAATCAAAATGCCGCCTTGAAAGGCGAGGACCGATGCGATGTTGATAATTTTCCCTTTCCCCTTTTCCAGCATGAGCCGGCCTGCCGCCTGGGAGAGAATGAAACTGGCGCTCAAATCAATCTCCAAGGTGGCATCCCAATCCGATTCCGGAAAATCCTTCGCCGGTGTTCTGGGGCATATGCCGGAACAGTTTACCAGGATATTGACGTCACCCATCTCTTTGGCTACCGAGGGGACAACGGCCTTGGTCTCCTCTCTTCTGGTAAGATCCGCCGCATGATGCATGTAGCGCCTGCCCAGAGAGCGCACTTTGTTTTTCACATCTTCACGGGGGGTTCGGCTGACCACGGCAATATGGGCGCCGGCCTCGGCCAGCCCGATGGCGACAGCCTTACCGATCCCCTTGGTGCCGCCTGTTACCACAGCTACCTGCTCTCCAATTTGAAATTTGTCCAGAATCATTTAATTCCCTTCCTTTTCAATTGAAAAAGGCGGTCCAATCAATTGGAAGCGTCTCTTAAAAGTCCGTATTTTTCGATGTTTTCATCCGCCAGCGCCTGAACGGCGGCAATCTCTTTCGATGCACCGTCGCCCGAAAACATATGCCGAAACCGTTTTTGTGATTTCAGGTATTCTTCCACGGGGACTTTCTGCTTGATTTTTCGAACATGGGTCAGTTTCCCTTCCTCCATTTCAAAAAGAGGGTTCAGGCCCGAGTTAACGCCGAGACGGGCCACCTCCAAAGTGCGGTCCGAGGGAAACCCCCATACGGACGGGCAGGTGGTATCGATCTGAATGTAGCGCGGCCCCCTATATGCCATGGCCTTTTTCACCTTTTTCTGAAGATCCTTGAGGTAAGCCACGGACGCCGTTGCCACATAGGGGACACCGTGGGCGGCAATGATCACAGGCAAATCCTTTTTCCGCTGAATTTTCCCAGGCGATTGCTTGCCCGCAGGGTCCGTACTGGTGGCGGAATAGAGTGGGCTGGCACTGCTGCGCTGTCCCCCGGTGTTCATGTAGGCACCGTTATCCACGCATATGTAGAGCACGTCTTCGCCCCTTTCCAACATGCCGGAAAGCGCTCCGAAGCCGATATCAAAGGTGGAACCGTCTCCGCCGATGGCAATGACCCGCTCCCTATCCCGGCCCTGGGCTTCAAGGGCTGCCACCACACCTGATGCAATGGCCGGCCCGTTTTCAAACAGGTGATGAATCCACGGCACCCGCCATGGAGAATACCCATAGGGCGATGTGAAGGTTTCAAGACAGCCGGTGGGGGTGACAACGATCACATTTTCTCCCGTGGCTTTCAGAATATGGCGTACCGCCAGGGCCATACCGCATCCGTGGCAAGCGCGATGCCCTGACTCAAACAGCTCTTCTTCTCTTTGGACACTTTTTTCGTTCATGACCGTTCCCCCTGTGCCATCGCTTCCGGATTGAGGTCCACCCACTGGGGCGGTATTGCCCGCACTTCTTCAGAAGAGGCTTTTTCCATTTTTTCAAAGATCCTGACGATTACGTCGATATTGATCTCACGACCCCCGACACCGGCGATGAAGTCCATGACCATTGGCGCGTTTGGCATTCCAAAGATGCCGGCTTTCAAATCCATGGCCACGGCCCCCTGGCTTCCCATAGAAAAATTGGCTTCCATGACGCCCACCACTTTGGCGTTTTGTACTGCATACCATATGTCTTCAAGAGGGAAGGGTCGGTAGCAGCGGATACGCACCAGCCCAACCTTTTTACCGCCCTTGCGAAGCAGATCCACTGTTTCCTTGGCTGTGCCGGATACAGATCCCATTGACACCAGAATGTAATCTGCGTCTTCTGCGCGGTACGGTTCGATCAGTCCGCCGTGGTCACGCCCCGAGAGGTTCGCCAGTTCAGCAAAGATCTCCTTGATCCTTTTTTTGCCGTAATTCATGGCCGCCTGGACCGCATATTTGAACTCCATCAGTTCATTTTCCTCGGCGTAGGAGCCCCAGCTTTTGGGATCATCACAGGTGAGGTAATGGGGCGGTTTAAAAGGTGGCAGAAAACCATCCACGGCTTCCTGTGTCAAGAAGGCCACCGGTTCATAGGAGTGGGTCAGTATCCACCCGTCCATACACACCATGACCGGAAGCAAAATGTTCGGGTCTTCCGCGATCTTGAAAGCGGCGATATGGGCATCGTAGGCTTCCTGGCTGCTTTCCACATAGATTTGAATGACACCCGCATCCCGAAGGCTCATGGTGTCCTGGTGGTCCACCTGAATGCTGATAGGAGCTGATATCTGGCGATTCACCCCTGTCATGACAAAGGGAAGTCGCATGCCGACACTGGCATAAAAAACTTCGGTCATGAGCAGGAGTCCTTGAGAAGATGAGGCCGTGTAGGCGCGACTTCCGGCGGCGGAGGCTCCACTGACAACACTGGCGGCGGAGAATTCGGACTCTACCCGTACATAGCGGGCATCGAGGTCGCCATTGGCCGCCATTCGGGCCAGCGATTCCACAATATGGGTCTGCGGGCTGATAGGGTAGGCGGATATGACCTGCGGCCGGCAAGCCTTTACGGCAAAGGAAACCGCTTCGGACCCTTCCAACACTTTGACAACGCTCATTTCTATTTCTCCTCTCTGACCATTACAATAGCGCCCGTGGGGCACTCAAAGGCGCACAGCCCGCAACCCTTGCAGTAATCGTAATCAATGACATAGGCCTCATCTACCACGTGAACCGAGCTGTCAGGACAGACGCTTTCACACTGGCCGCAGACCTTGCATTTTTTCATGTCCAGAACAGGCCTCTGGTCTCTCCAGCTGCCGGTTTTATATCCCAAAGAGGTGCCGCCTTTAACCACCGCACCGATTGTGATTTCCATAAGATTATTCTCCTGTCAGCAATTGATAGCTTTTCTCGACCACGAGCGCATTTTTTTCTCCCAAAGACCCTGGGAATTTGCTCTTAACCGCTTTGAGTGTTGCATTCAGGCTCAATTCCCCCGTCATGGCGGCGAACGCTCCCAAAAGCGCCGTGTTCATAATCGGCCGACCCAGTATCTCACGGGCCAGGTTTTCCGCTGAAAAAGTGAAAACCTTGAAATCACCATTCAAGGGGAGTTCTTCAGATCCCTTGTCGGTGTTGACCAGGATCATGCCTCCCGGTTTTACGCCTTTCGCGACATCCACCTCATTTAGAATGGTTACATCCTGAAGTATTGCATAGTCTGCCTTGGCCACCCGGCTTCTAAGGCGTATGGGATGATCATCGAGGCGGCAAAACGCCATGATGGGTTTCCCCCTTCTCTCCCCGCCACCGCCCAAGAAGGGAAATGCCTGCCCGTATTTACCGTCCTCAAGGGCAGCGATTGCCATAAACTGGGCCAGAACCAGGGATCCCTGACCTCCTCTTCCGTGTATGCTGATTTCTTTCATATTCCCTCCTGAGTTTCATAAAGCGAAACGATGTTTTGTGAAAACTTCAAAAATCACCAGATCATTTCAGACGAAATGGCTTTGGCTGTCTCTGTGACCAAGCCCACGAGTTCACGGTTGATGCGGTCCATGGTCATTGTGAAGATGGACCCGGTGACGCTGACTGCAGCCTGAATTCGGCCTCCCGCTCGTACTGGCGCGGCAACACATCTGGCGCCTTCATAATATTCTTCGTTGTCGATGGCATATCCCAGCTTTCTGACATTTTCGAGCTCTTTCATCAGTTGGGCAAAGGAGGTGATGGCATTCTTGCCATAGACCCTTAACGGCCGGTCTTTGTACATATTCTTGATGGCTTCACGGGAAAGTTCGGAAAGCAGAACCTTTCCGCTTGCCGCTGCGTGCGGGTCCGTTCGAAAACCTATGTAGGTTGCCAGGGACAGCCCGCCCACGGGTTCCTGAATCTTGTCGACGCAGACCAGATAACCGTTCTGCAAAATATAGAGGTGAACGGCCTCATTGCATTTCTGATGGAGTTCCCGCAAGTGTTTGTGAGCAATCATTCGAATGTCGATGTTGTCCAGAATGATTTTGCTGATGGATAAATACTTGAAACCGAGTCGGTATTTTCTGCTTTCAGGGTCCTGGGTGACATAATCGTAAGGGAGGAAGGTGCTGAGCATGTGGTGAATGGTGCTTTTGGGATAACCCAATGTAGTAGCCAACTCCAGTAGACTCAACCCCTGGGGATTCTTGATGAGCTGCTCCAAAACCTGGAGGCTTTTATCTAGGGATAAAAGTTTCATATTATGAAAAAGTGTTTCAGAATTTATCGCAAAACAGAAAGGGCTTGTCAA
>JAJDOH010000300.1 GCA_022340265.1 Deltaproteobacteria bacterium
ACTGATGGACCGGAAGGAGGGGTAGGCCATGGAATACACCCAGCAGGAGTTCATGGCCATCGTTACCGGCCGCGAGATCGCCGACGGTCAGCTCATCATCCTGGGAGTCGGGCTTTCCATGCTGGCCGGATACTTCGCCCAAAAAAACCACGCCCCAAACCTGATGCCCTTTACCGAGGGCGGGGTCTATGGCTCCACGCCGGTGGGCGGCCTGCCCTGGGGCATCGAGTGCAACCGCATCAGCGCCAACGCCACCAGCTTCACCAACGCCATAGACGCCCTGGGCTTCTTGGTGGCCTCGGGCCGTTGCGACAACGCCGTGATCGGCGCGGCCCAGGTGGACAAATACGGCAACGTCAACACCACGGGCATCTGGGAAGAACCGCCCTGGAAGCTGGGCAAGTACACCCCGCCCCGGGTGCGGTTGAACGGTTCGGGCGGAGCCAACGACATCTCCGTTGGGGCAAAGCGCTATTTGATCATGGCCAGCCACGAGAAGCGCCGCTTCATGGAAAAAGTGGATTACATTTCGTCGCCAGGCTACCTGGACGGCGGCGACGCCCGTGAGCGCGCCGGCTTCGTGGGAGGCGGTCCCTCGGCCATCATCTCCACCCTGGGCATCCTGCGGCCGGACCCGGAGAGCAAGGAGTTCTACCTGGAGGCCTATTACCCCTTCACCGACGTGGAGAAGATCAAGGAAAGCACCGGCTGGGACCTGAAGGTGAGCGGCGAGGTGAACATGGTGCCCGAGCCCAGCGAGCAGGAGTTGGCCAATCTTCGGTCGGTGGACACCACTGGCAGTCTGCGCAAAAAGGGCTAAGTTGCTAACCCGGTCCGGGCGAGGCGTCATGGTCACGACCACGGCAAGGTTGGGGTGGCGGGAAATTACGCGTCCGAACGTCTGAAAATCAATACGGCGGCCATGACGGCAAAGACCATGGTATCGGCCGCCTGGGAGTAGTACCGACCCGTAATCGCCAGGACCATTCCCAGAAGGAAAGCGGAGACAAAGGTTCCGGTCAAATTGCCCATGCCGCCCACAATGACCACGGCAAAGGCAATGAGAAGGATGTCATGGCCCATATAGGGTTCCGCCGTGGAGATGGGCGCATAAAGGACTCCGCCCAGAACCGCCAGGGCGCTTCCCAGAATGAAAATCATGGAAAAATATTTGTCGACGTTCAGCCCGAGACACCGGACGCCCTCAGTATCTTCAAGGGCCGCCACGACAATTTTCCCCACAATGCTCTTCTTGAAAAAAAGATTCAATCCCGCAAACACCAGAACTGCCATCAAAACGATCACCGCCCGGTACACGGGAACATCGATACCGAAAAGCTGAAAAGAAATGCCGATGGGATCGGTGACCGGCTGGGGCGTGTTCCCCCACACGTATTTGATCACATCCGTCCCGATCAGCAGCAGGGCATAGGTGGCGATCATGGCATAATCCAAGGACTCTCCATACAGCCTTCTGATCACAAATCTTTCCATCACATAAGCCACCGGCACCACCGCCACAATGGCCAAAAGGGTGGCTAGAGGAAAAAAGTCCCGGACCACGGGCATGAATGTGATGAGAAAATAGACCCCCAGGGTATAGACCATTGCGTGAGCGAAGTTGATAATCTGCATGGTTCCGAAGGTAATGGAAAGACCGATGGCAAAAAAATAGAGAATCGCACCGATTGTTAATCCATAAAGAAGGGTCTGGATCATCCTTTTTCCACCTCCTTCGCCGCACCTTTGGCCATTTTTGCTTTACCATAAAGGATTTTGATGAGCCCCGTCACACCCCCTCTGAGCCAGAAGACAATCACCAGCAGCAAAATACCCAGGATCCATTCCCACTGCGGAATATAGCTGGACAAGCTGTCTTTCATGGTCATGAACAGCACCCCGCCGATGAGAGCGCCGAACAGGTTCCCTGCCCCGCCGATGAGGGCGGCAAAGATCACCTCCACATTGTTCAGGGGATGAATAAAAACCGGACTTACAAAACCGATATAAAGAGTATACAACGTCCCCGCAAGGGCGGCAAAGGCACCGGCCAGGACAAAGGTCAGCCACTTATAGAAGAAGGTATTGTATCCCAAAAACTTCACCCGGCTTTCATTTTCCTTGATGGATCTGATAAGAATCCCATAAGGGGAAGTGGTCAGGATGCGCAGCATGAAAAAAGTGAACAGCAAACACAGCAGGACAAACCCAAAGGCCACAGATTCATTTGCGAAGTCTAAGAATCCCCACGGCTCAACCCCGGCGGAAATGCCGTCCTCCCCGTGGGTGACACGCTGAAATGCGGAACCCACGAGAAAGAAACCCACCTGATTGAAAGCCAGATTGGCAAGGGCAAAAGACGCCCCGTCAAGGCCTACCACGATCAATCCCAGAATACCCGCCACAATGGCGCCACCCGCCACCCCGGCCATGAGCGACAAAATGGGATTGGGATTGAAATGGAGTGAAAAAAGGGTGGAAACATACACACCGGTACCCAGATACAGCATCTGGCCGAAGGAGAGCCTGCCCATGTAGCCATAGAGCAGATCAAAGGACATGACGAAAATACAGAATATCATGAAATCGGTGACCCGATGCATGGCCAGAAGCGGGATCAAAGCAAAAAAGGCCGCTGCGATGAGAACCATGTCACGGTAGATGGTGGTCCTTTTGGTCGCGGCGATGCGAGGCATTGAAATATCAGGGGTGGATGGGGCCAATGGGCACTCCTCCTTACAGGTAGCTTTCAAGCTCAGCGCTATTGGCCATTTTAGATTTCTCGGAAATCTCCCGAATGATCTTGCCTTCTTTCATAATGAAGACCCTGTCTGCCAGGCGGGAAACCACGGAAAGATTCTGTTCCACGATAAGCGCTGAGACATTGTCCTCTTTAAGTCGGCTCAGAATTCTGAAGATATCTTCAATCACAATGGCGGCAAGGCCTTCAGTGGGTTCATCAATGAGGAACAGTCTGGGATCGCCGACCAAGGCTCTTCCAATGAGGAGAATCTCCCTCTGACCACCACTCAACCCTCCGGCCTTGCTGTCCATAAACCGCTGAATATCCGGATAAATGCTGGTAACTTTTTCAATGGCCTTGGATATGGGTTCGCCCGCGGCATAGGCGGCCAGTTCAATATTCCCGCGGACCGTCAAGTCGCTGAAGACCTTTTTATCCTGGGCGACGAAACGAAATCCTTTCTGGGCCAGTTTTTCAGGTGCCAGGCCCAGGATATTTTCATCCTGGTAAGTAATGGTCCCCTGGATAGGTTTCATTAAACCGCAAATGGTCCGTAGAAGCGTCGTTTTGCCGGCACCGTTTCTGCCGACGATGAAGACCGTTTCGCCTTCTTTCAGCTTCAATGAAACATCGTGAAGGACCATCGCGCGGCCATAGCCCGCATTTATCCCACCTACATTGAGCAAGTGTCCGTTTCCTTTCCCCAATAGCACTCTCTGACAGAGGGCTCACAAAGAACCTGTTCGGGATCCCCTTCGCAGATGATCCTTCCCAGGTTTATGACCGTGAGTGTCTCCACCAGATCCACAATTTTCGAGATTTTGTGTTCGATGATCACCAGCGTAAAATTCTTTTTGACACGGTCGATGAGGTCCAAGACTTCGCTGATCTCATGGTCGCTCAAACCGGCCAGCGGCTCGTCCAGAAGGAGCAATCTGGGTTTGAGGGAAAGGGCGATCCCGATTTCGAGCATCCGCTTTTCACCGTAGGAAAGCTCTGAGGTGGGTTTTTCGGACTGTTCCGTCAATCCAACCATCTCTAGGGCCTCCAGACAGGAGGTGAGAATGGTTCTTTTCTGCGCCGGTGCAAAATAGAGATTGCGAAAGGTCTGCTGCCCTTTCCGAAACCGGATGGTTGACAGAACCAGGTTTTCCCAGGCGGTCAATGAATCAAAGACGGAAACCAGTTGGAAAGTGCGGGCCATACCCATCTCCACCCGTTTGTGGGGCGCCAGATGGGTGATGTCCTTGCCTTGGAAGAGGATCTGCCCATCGCTGGGACGAAAGAGACCTGAGAGCATGTTGAACAGGGTGGTCTTTCCGGAACCGTTGGGCCCCATTACACCGGCCACCTGCCCCTCCTGAATTCGCAGTTCAACCCCGTCAACGGCCACCAGGCCCCCAAAGCGTTTGGTCAAACCTTTTGTCGAAATTAAATCAGACATACCACCTACTTCGTCATCGCTGCCCAAATATCTTTTTCAAAAGAATCAACAATTGCTCAAAAAAGAGGCGGCCTTGGGCTCAGGCCACCTCTTCAATTCGTCTTCTACAACTTTATTTCCAACCCAACTCCGCGGGAGTCCGCTGGAAATATTTACCCCCGTAATAATCGATGATCTTCACATAATCCCATTTGCTTTTTCTTTCATCGGCGCCAAGCCCCAGACCAACGAAAGAGGCGTATTTGTACCTGGGATTGCCGTCAATCATCCAGGTGGCCGGCCCTTTGGGTCCGATCCATTTCGGATTGGCCAGCATGGCATCATAGGCTTTTTTGGGGTCCGTGGACTTTGCCAGCTCCATGGCCCTGATGACATTTTTGACCCCCATATAGGCACTGCAGCCATAGGGATCGGGCGGTTCACCATATTCAGCCATGTACCTTTTGGTAAACTCGTCGGACAGCTTCACGACCTCCGCGTCCTTGAAACCGGACATGTCGAAATACCAGAAAAGCTGGCACATAACGCCTTTGAGTGCCTCTGGCGGAATACCGGTGGCAAAGACATTCACGATCCAGTTGAAAAAGATCTTGGTCTTCTTGCTCAACCCCAGCTCGTAAGCCTGTTTGAGAATGTTGATGGCGTCGTTTCCCCACTGGCCCATCATGACGATGTCGGGTTTGGCCTCCATGGCCTTAATGAGAAATGGGGTCATATCGGCGGTGCCCACCGGGGTCATAATGGTGGTGTATTTGACCTGCGGCATCTTGTCAAAAACGTTTTTGATACCCCGAAGCGCCCCATGCCCATAGGCGTAGTCCGGCAGCATGACCACGACATTTTTCAGCTTCATGACTTCGGCCACATAGGCGGCGGCCCCGCTTCCAATGGACTCCGCTGGCGGAATCATACTCATGCTGTAAGGCCCTTTGAGTTTCTTCGTGAACATCTTCTCGGGTACGCCGTTGGTGGCAGTGAAGATAATCGGCGTCTTTTTCGTTTGTGCATTCATGGCCAGAGACACATGGGCAAAGGTCCCCCCCACCAGGGCCGTAATCCCATCATCCTTGATCATGGATTTCATCTTTCGAACGGCCACATCAGGCTTGGTTTCGGTATCCTGATAAATGGCCTCTATCATCACCTTTTTGCCGCCAAAATCAGCACCGCCCGCCGCGTTAATCTCTTTGATGGCCAGCTTGGCACTGTCCATCTGTTTGGTTCCAAGCGCAGACCCTTTTCCGGTCATGGCATACATAATGCCAAGTTTGATGGTTTCTTTCTCCGCAAACGCCGTTCCCAGTGAAAAAACCATTCCCAAGCCGAGAACAAGTCCAAACACACAACACACTTTCAGTCTCTTTTTCATCTTCGCCGTCCTTTCCTTTTTCAAAGAGTTGACACAACAGTGCTGTGCAGATTTCCCACAGCAGCCTCCTATGATGCCCTCACTTTAATATGCCAAGCAAGAGCTTTTTCAAGCTTCCGCAAAAACGCGCTCGCGAAAGACGTGATCACCTGGGGACACATTTTCGAAAATCCATTCAGCGGAATTCCGATTTCGCCAATCCGTTATCAGCATTCAGAGTATACGACGTTTTTTAAGGTCTTGTACACCATCCTTTTCTTGCTAAAAATACTCGCTGAAGTACTGAAATGCGAAATTATAATGTTCTTCAAGCTTAGTTCTTGCCCCTTTCGCATTTCCGTTGGTAATCGCTTCAATGATCGGCGGATGGTATTTAATCATTTTGGCAAGGGGAATTGTAAACCCACGAAGTGCCCTCTCGACCCTTGACTGGATTTGCAGAGAGTCCCAAATTTTCATCATGGTCTCATTTTCAGACAGACTGATAATCAGTCTGTGAAATTCATGATCTATTTTTGAATATTCTTTGATATCATTATCTTTTACAGTATTTTCCAGCCTACTTTGTATTAATTTGAATTTCTCCACATTTTTATTGAGAATCTCCATACCCGTTTCGATGGAAAACAGTTCCAAGGCTTCTCTTACCCTGAATGCCTCATACATTTCTTTAGTGCTAAAAGCCTTGACGCTTGCACCGGTATGCGGTTTATGCTCTACATAACCCATTGCTTCAAGTGCTCTAATAGCCTCCCTGACCGGCGCTTGGCTTGTCTCCATTTCATTGGCAACTTGAAGTTCCTTTATTCTATCTCCAGGTTTTAGTTCACCGGCTAAAATCCTTTTCAACAGGATCTGTAATATTTGATCCGTAAAGCTCGCCCGCCTGATTTTCTTGTCACTGGCCAATCCATCATTCTCCGAGGTGAAGGGTAAAATAGTACTTAAACTTCTGAAACAGAATTAACAGGTTGAGTCATTTTCAAAAAAACTTTGATCTGCCTAGAAAAATAGAGAAACCCACCTAATTCTCGATAATATATAATAGACAACATATTAAATGTCAAGGAGTATCGAACCAAGGAAAATGTTGTTTGGAGAAAAATTACCCTTGACAACAAATTATCGATAATCTATAAAAATTGAAAGAATACCACTAACCTATTTAAAGGAAAAATCGAAACAATAGGTTTCGATAACCCTTTTTAAGGAGCATATAGTAATGTCTGACATGAAGGAAAATCAAGGCCAGGCCTGGATAAAAAACCAGGTCATGGCCCAGGGACTGTGCACCGGCTGCGCCGCCTGTGTGGGTTTGTGTCCCTATCAAAAATTTTACCGCGACCAGACGGCCATCGTGCATGAATGTGACCGCACCTGGGGCCGCTGTTCCGCCTACTGCCCTCGCGGACAGGTGGATTTGAAGGCTCTGCGCCAGGCCATGTTTGACGCAGATGACCTCACACCGGAACTGGGCGCCGTCAAAGGGCTTTACATGACCCGTGCAACGGATCTTCAGGTGCGGAAACAGGCCCAGCACGGCGGAACGGTCAGCACACTCGTAGCACTGGCGCTGGAGGAAAGATTAATCGATGTGGCTGTGCTGGCGGATAGTGAAAAAAAACATTCCTCCAGAAGTGTTGCCGTCTCAACCCCTTCAGAGGTTTCTGCCTTTTCAGGGAGCAAGTTTTCGGTTTCCCCAACGGTTGCAAAATTCAATGAAATCAGCCAGGGTGATGCCGCAAGAATCGGTGTGGTGGCCACGCCCTGTCAGGCACTGGCACTGGCCCGCATGCAGGTGCATCCTCAACCGGGAGATGAAGAACGGGTCAAAAAACTGGAGTTGGTCATCGGGCTTTTCTGCGGCTGGGCCCTCTCCTTTAAAGAACTGAGCAAGCTCATCAAAGAAAAAGCCGGGGCAGAGTTTATCGAAGGCATGGATATACCGCCCAGTCAGCACAAAATCATGGAACTTCGTACGGAGAAGGGAATCATTGAAATCCCAATGGAAGAAGTACAGGCCTGCGTGCGCGAGAGTTGTCAATATTGTTATGATCTCACGTGCGAATTTGCCGATCTTTCGGTGGGTTCTGCGCGAAGCCCTGAAGGATGGACCGTGGACCGGGGCTGGAATCAGATTCTGGTGCGAACTGAAAAAGGTCAGGCGCTGCTGGATCTGGCCCGTTCCCGGGGAGTATTGGAATTCAAAGCGGTCCCGCCGGAGAACCTGGAAAAACTCAAGGCCGCATCCCTGGGCAAGAAGGATACCTGTATGCTCCAGTTGGAGGAAGTCTCAGGCCGGAAAGATGATTTGATTTATACCAAAAGGGAGGCGGTTTTATGTCAATAGTCAGCACTGGCGCCAAGGGGCAAGCTGTGTTGCTCATGGGAAATGACGCCATTGCCCGCGGGGCCCTGGAAGCAGGGGTCAGGGTGGTGGCCGGGTACCCGGGAACGCCCTCCTCCGAAATCATACAGACCCTGGCCGATGTGGCAACGGATCACGGGCTCTACGTGGAATGGTCCGCCAACGAAAAGGTCGGGCTGGAAGTGGCAGCCGCGGGTTCATTTGCCCAGCTCAGATCCATGGCGGTGATGAAGCAGGTAGGGGTGAACGTGGCCTCGGATTTTCTCCTTCACCTGACCGAGTACGGCACCCGGGCGGGTTTGGTGCTGATCACCTGCGAAGACCCGGGGGGTCTCTCCAGCACCAACGAGGGTGACTCGCGCCATTATGCCAAAATGATGGAATTCCCTCTCGTGGAACCGGGCAATTTTCAGGAAGCCAAGGACATGGCCGCATGGAGCTTTGAGCTCTCCGAGAAAATTCGAAATGTGGTGATGTTCCGCTCCGTGACCCGAATGTCCCACGCCAGTGGTAATGTGGTACTGGGTGAAATTATCCCTGGCCCGTCGAAAGCCCGGTTTCAGTTTGATGGCGACATGATGGATCAGATGGGAGGACCGGTGGTGACCTTTCCCGGCACGGTGGATGCCATGCACCGCCGCCAGTTGGAAAAACTGGCGACGGCCCGCGAGATATTTGAAACATCACCCTTTAATACCTACACCGGTCCCGACCAGCCGGAACTTCTTATTATCACCAGTTCGGCGGCCTATCTCTACAGTCAGGAGGCAATTGCCCTTCTGGGTCTGGAGGAACGGGTGGGGCTCTTAAAGTTGGGTACTACCTGGCCCCTTCCGCCGCGGTTGATGGCCAAACACCTAAACGCATCTGAAAAGATTTTCATCATAGAGGAAGGGATGCCCTTTCTGGAAGACAACGTAAAGGCCCTCTGGACTGAAATGGGACCTGAGGCAGGGAAAAAACAATTTTTCGGGCGCAAACTCGGCCCCCTGCCCCCCACAAACGAACTCAATCCGGACCGGGTGGCTCTGGGTCTGGCGGAAATTCTGGGGCTACCGGCACCATTGCCGGATCAGGCATACTGGGAGCGGGCCAACGAACTGGCCAAGAGCCATGCGCCCTTCCGAGCCATGACCTTCTGCCCCGGCTGTCCCCACCGGGCCTCCTACTGGGTTATCAACAGCGCGCTGAAACAGGACAACCGTCACGGCTTTGTCTGCGGTGATATCGGCTGCTATACCATGGGGGCGATATCCTGCGGTTTCAATACCCTCAAAACCTCCCATGCCATGGGCTCAGGAACGGGGATTGCTTCAGGCTTCGGCAAGTTGGGCCGCTTTGGATTTGACCAGCCTGTCATGGCCGTCTCCGGAGACTCCACATTCTTCCACGCAGTGATGCCCGCTCTGGTCAATGCCGTGCACAACCAGGCAGACATGATTCTGGTGGTGGTCGACAACTCTGGCACTGCCATGACCGGATTTCAGCCCCATCCGGGCTCCCTTTCCGGCGCCAGCGGTGGCGCGCTGCCGGCACTGGACATTGCGCGGATCTGCGAGGCCATGGGCGTCAAGGTTGTGATCGCCGATCCCTTTGAAATGGAGGCCACCGAAAAGATCCTCCTGGACCTGTTGGATGAAACGGGTGGTGTTCGGGTGTTGATCCTGCGTCAGGCCTGCGCCCTGAGCCCGGGCAAGAAAGGAAAGCGTCAGTTTGACATGACCGTGGATGATTCGGCCTGCCTGGCGGAGGACTGCGGTTGCAACCGTCTGTGCACCAGGATTTTCGGATGTCCGGGGCTCATCTGGGATCCGAAAGCCAAGAAGACCCGTATCGACGAGGTGACCTGCGTGGGTTGCGGGGTCTGCGCCGCCATCTGCCCCACCGGCGCCATTTCAAGAAAGGAGGTGGCCTGATGACTGCTCCACAGTTGTCCTTCGATCCCTACAACCTCATCATCACCGGAGTGGGCGGCCAGGGGAATGTTCTGGCC
The DNA here is from genome assembly GCA_022340265.1 of Deltaproteobacteria bacterium. GTDB lineage: Bacteria > Desulfobacterota > DSM-4660 > Desulfatiglandales > Desulfatiglandaceae > NaphS2. Next base: position 9,918 of record JAJDOH010000300.1, read on the forward strand.
TCTCGTCTGCTGGGCCGTATGCTGGTGGCACAGGATTATTTTGTCACCATCGGCGAAACTTTCGGAGCCAGCCAGAGGGGCGGCTCGGTGATGAGCCACCTGAGAATCTCCACACGGTCCGCCTGGTCTCCTCAGATTCCGCATGGACGGGCTCACATGGTTATCGCCATAGAACCTTCGGAGGCTTTCCGGGTTCTGGCCGTATATGGCAATGCGGAAGTTCAAGTGATCTGGAACACCCGACCCATCCATCCGGTCAGCGTCATCACCGGCCAGGCGGTCTATCCCGGTCTGGAGGAGATCGCTCAGGGGTTGAGCGAACTTTCGGCGCAAAACTGGCCGCTCGAAGCGACCGCCCAGGCCCAGACCATGGGGAACCCCATTTTAGGCAATATCATGATGGTGGGAGCGCTTTCCGCTGTCTCAGATCTGCCCCTTGGACCTGGCGTCTTTGAAAAAGCCATTACCGAAATGATGCCGCCCGCCAAGGTACCCATTAACCTGGAAGCCTTCGCCTGGGGCCGGGCGGCCATCACCTGAACCCGTTTATTTTGGCAGCACCGCTAGTGTATGTGAAATCTATATTATAATGTCGTAAAGATGCCGTCATTCCGGGCTTGACCCGGAATCCAGAATCTCCGAATTAGCCACAAATACTGGATTCCGGCTTTCGCCGGAATGACGCAAAATGAGTATTTTCGACTTTTTGCGAATGTATTATGTTTGAATTGGACAAGGAACAACCTAAGAATCCACAATTGACACGGTATTGGAAATTCCGTATATTCAGAACCAATAACTGTCAGATTAAACCAATTATTGGGATGGGTTACCATCCCGCATGGGAGATGAAACCATGTTGAATCCAGGTTTTTTTGCACCTGCCGACCTGAATCAGGCCTGCTCTCTGCTGGCCGATGAGGCCATCCAGCCACTTGCCATTGCCGGCGGCACCGATTTAATGGTGCGCTTTAACCGCCATCGGCGCCGACGTCAGGAGACCCTGGTCTACCTGGGCAAGCTGGGCTTGGATTATATCCGTGAGGAAAATGGAAAGGTTTTGGTAGGAGCTTGCGCTCCTTTGAATGAAATCGCCGCGTCCCCACTGATTATTGAGAAGCTACCGCTCCTGGCCAAGGCCTGCGGCGAGATGGCTTCGCCAGCGGTACGCAACGCCGCCACCCTCGGCGGCAACGTTGTCAACAACGCACGCCACGCCGACGGCGTAGCGGCTCTGACCGCCTTGAACGCTGCTGTTGTGATAGCCTCCACCGGAGGCGAACGCACCATGGCCATGAATGCTTTCACGGGTGCCCCCAAAAAGGAAAAGCTTTCCGGTGGCGGGATCATCAAGCACTTTGCCATAACATCATTAGGCCCTGATGAAACGTGGGCCTGGGAAAAATTACGCCAGCGCAAGGGGGAGAGCCGCAGTGTGGTCTCTGTGTCCATGCGGGCAGGCATGCAGGGGGGAAAATGTACGGCCATGCGCCTTGTGATCGGCTGTATGGCACCCAACCCCTTTGTATCAAAGGCGGCGGCCGAATTAATGGTCGGTTATGAGCCCGGCACGGCACTCAATAAAAAGGTGGCGCTTAAAGTTCTGGAGGAGTGCACTCCGGCCAGCGATGCCCGTGCCAGTGCCTGGTACCGGGAGAAAGTCACCGCCGTGCTGATTGAGCGTGTTCTTTCCCAATTAAATTAAGGGAGGGCTTCATATGGCCTTATTGGAGATAAAAGTCAACGGAAGAGAGCACCGGCTGGAGGTGGATGCGACCGCAAATCTGCTTACGGTGCTTCGTGAGCAACTGTTCATTACCGGCCCCAAAGTGGGATGCGAAACCGGCGACTGCGGCGCCTGCAACGTCATCATCGATGGCAAGCTTCGCCGTGCCTGTCTGACCAATGCCATGAGCATCAGCGGTTCGGAGATCACCACGGTGGAAGGCGTGGGAGAAAAAGGCGCCCTGCACCCGCTGCAGACCAGTTTCTATGAAAATTATGCCTCCCAGTGCGGTTATTGCACACCAGGCATGATCATGGCCTCAAAAGCGCTTTTGGACCAAAATCCGGATCCCAGCGAATGGGAAATAAAGGAGGCCCTTTCGGGCAACCTTTGCCGCTGCACCGGCTATGTGAACATTATCAAGGCGGTAAAAGCGACGGCAGGCTCCACATCCGGCCAGGGAGGTGAAAAATGAACGATCTGAAAGTGGTAGGCCGGAGTAAGAAACGGTACGACGGGCTGGGGCACGTCACCGGCGGGGCGACCTATGTGGACGACGTCTTCGTCCCCGGTACCCTGGCGGTGAAGGTATTGCGCTCCCCTGTGCATAAAGGCATCATCAAGAAACTGGACGTCACCAAAGCTGAAAATCTCCCGGGGGTACACGGGGTGATCACCCATGAAGATGTTCCCTGCAACACTTACGGCTATTTGACCCTGGATCAACTGGTGCTGGCCGGGGCTGCAGTGCGCTACAAAGGGGAGCCCATTGCCGCGGTGGCGGCGGACACAGTGGAAATCGCCAACGAAGCGGTTGCGCTCGTGGGGCTCGAAATTGAAAAACAGACGCCGGTATTCGACCCGGATGAGGCTGTCAAGCCGGAGGCTCCTAAAGTTCGCCCTGAAGGCAACATCCTGATGGTAGGCGAGCGGCCCTATCGGCAGGTCTACAACGGCGACATTGAAAAAGGCTTTGACCAGGCCGACGAGATCATTGAGAACGACTTTTTCTTCCCCTCTCAAGAGCACGCCCCCATGGAGACCCAGGTGAGTCTGGCGGTACCCACCGACGACTCCCGGCTGACCATCTACACCGTTACCCAAGGATTGTACTTCCTGCTCAAGCAAATCCAGCGTATTCTGGGCCAGGGCGAGGATGTCTCCAGCCGCTGGTCCAGGCGGCACCAGTACACCCATCACGGCCTGGGGTTTTCGGATATCAAATACATCAGTTGCAATGTGGGCGGCGCTTTCGGCGGAAAAACCGAACTGCATGCCGATGCCATAGCCGCCCTGATGGCGCTCAAGACCGGCAAACCCTGCAAATGGCGCTGGACCCGGGAAGAGGAACAGCTATACTCGGCACGCCACAGCCCCTGGCTCATGCATTTTAAAGACGGCGTCACCAAAGACGGCCGCATCGTGGCCCGACAAATCTTTACCCGCCATGATGCCGGGGCCTACACAGGGCTGAGCTCCTACGTCGTGGATAAACACGCCTTCTACGTGGCGGGCCCATACTATTTACCCAATGTGGATGTTAAATGTCAGGTGGTTTACACCAACAAAGTGCCCACCGGCGCCATTCGCGGTTTCGGGGTCACACCCGGCACCTACGCCTGCGAAATTCAGATGAACATGATTGCCGAGAAGATGGCCATCGATCCCTGGGAGCTGCGCTTCATCAATGCCATGCACAATGGGGATCAGTTGGCCACCCGAACGAAACTTGACAGCGTTTATCTGATTGAAACCATGCAGAAGCTGGCCGAAATCAGCAACCACCCGCTGAATGCAAAATTTGCGGCCATGAACTCGGATCCCAGGGAGGCATAACATGAAAAAACGCGGAAAAGGCCTGGCCTCAGCTTTTTACCCCACCGGCATGGGCGGTGGCGGCGACTTTACCAACGCCATGGTCAAGATTAAGCCCGACGGTTCGGCCGACCTGATCACGGGGACCGTTGAGTTGGGCCAGGGTTCGGGAACGGTTCTGCCCATGATGGTGGCCGAGATCTTAGGGCTCGATTATGAAAAGGTTCGATACAGCCACAGCGATACGGACACCGCGGCCATCTGTTTCGGCACCTTCGCCAGCCGGGTGACCTTTTATGCCGGAAACGCAGTGGTAAAGGCGGCCAAAAAAGCTTTAGAGGTGATGTTCAAACTGGCTGCCCCGGATTTGGGTGTGGAGCCGGATCGGTTGGAGGCGGCCGACGGCAAAATCAGGGTTAAGAATCAACCGGACAAGTTCTTGACCATGGGTGATGTGGCCATGAAAGGGTTTTATGAAACCCATGAGTTCGTGGTGGGCACCGCCACCTACGGACGACCCAAAGCCATACCTGACCCGGATACCGGCGCCTGTGACCCACTGGCCACCGTGGCCTGGGCATCCGTGGAAATCGAAGTGGAAGTGGACACGGACACCGGGGAAATCACCATTCTGGACAGCAAAAGCGTCTACGATGTGGGGAAGGCCATTAACCCGGAAATGGCCCGGTCACAGGTGGAAGGCGGCGCCATCATGGGAATGAGTTGGGCTGTCTTGGAGAACCTATACCCCAACTACCCGGATCCCAAGCATCAGCCCCGGGATTTCAGCCAATACATGCTCACCACGGCAATGGATATTCCTGAATTGACAACCGAAATGGTGGAGTGCCCTTCCACCGACGGGCCATTCGGGGCCAAAGGCATCGGCGAGATGACAGCCAACCCTCCCGGCCCTGCCGTTGTCAGTGCGGTTCACGACGCCATCGGCGTGTGGATCACTGATATCCCCATCACCCCGGAGAAGGTGCTTCGAGCACTTGAAGAAAAAGAGAAGGCCGATGCCCTTACATCTTAAATAAAAGTTTGTTTTCGGGTTAGGAGATAAAGCATGCAAGACATCAAGAAGGTCATCGAAGCGTGGAAACCCACCCGGATCCATTTCGGTGAAGGAAGCATCAACCAGGTGGGGGATGCGGTCCGTCGATATGCGGACAATGCACTCGTGGTCATCGGCGGAGGTTCGGTCAAAGAAAACGGCGTTCTAGCCAGGATTACCGAACTTCTAGATCGAGCCTCGATCCGTTATCAGATCTGCGAAGGGGTGGAGCCGAATCCCAGCAAAGAGACCGTATACCGAATTACCTACCACCTGTTGGCGGGAAACTTCGCCTGCCTGCTGGCCGTGGGTGGCGGATCCGTCATTGACGCTTCCAAAGCTGCCGGCATACTGGCCAAGGTAAAGCAGGGTGAGTTGGATGATTATTTCGGGGTGGGAATGGTCTCCAAGAAAACCGAACGGGCCATGGACCTGGTGGCTGTTCCCACCACCAGCGGTTCCGGAAGTGAGGTGACCCGCTTTTCGGTCATTACCGACCCTGTGCTGGGCGTGAAAAAATTGATGATCGATGCGGCCATCGTTCCCAACGAAGCCATTGTGGACCCGGAACTGACTTACTCCTGCAGCAAACAGGTCACCCTTGTGTCAGGCCTTGACGCCATGACCCATCTGGTGGAAGGCTACCTGAACACGGTGGATGATGCCGCCGATCCCGAAACCAACGATCGCGCGCTGGCCGGACTGTCACTTCTCTTTGAGGCGCTTCCCAGAATCGTTCGGGATCCACAGGATAAAACGGGAAGAAGAAACATGGCCCTGGCCAGCCTGCTTGGAGGAACGGTTCTGTTCTACAAACAGGCCGGCGGGCCCCATCTGAACTCCTTCAGCTGGTGCAATGTGATGGATCACGGCGAGGCCTGTGCAGTCATGCTGCCCTATTACGGCGCCTATTACGCACCGGTGGTGGGAGACCGCCTGAAAAAAGTCTCCCAGCTTCTGGGCGTTTCGGATTCCGGTGACGTGGCCAGGGATTTCGCTCAGGGGCTGCTCGATTTTTACCGGGGGCTCGGTTTTCCTTTGACCTTGAAGGAATTTGAAAATTTCTCCAAAGAGCTCATCGGAAAAGCGGTTTCAGATGCTGCCCAGAACAAAATGAAACTGGAAGCCATGCCCCGGCCCGTTCCGCTGGAAAAGAGCGAATCGGTTCTACGGACCATTATAGAAGGCGCCTGGGAGGGAAATCTCGAAAAGATTCTTAAACTGTAAACCCAAAGCTTGGAGGGGGCCATGAACATAACTGAAAAAGGGTCAGCCCAATCAAGTCCCGCCGCGACCCTGATTCTTGAGAGGCCCATGGATTAATTAATAACTGACCCTTCCACGTATCCGACAAAAGGAAGCCAGGAGGGTATAGCAGGATCTCTCTCCAGCAACGATTTCCATGGGCTTTGTTCGCCGTTTGAATTCTTTATTGACCCGTTCAATGACATTGGTTGTGCGTAAACAGACCCATTCTTCTTTAGGAAACCGTAGATATGTCAGGAAGGAATCAGATCAGGATAACCTCCATCAAAAACCCCCTCGTATCGAACTGTGAACGTCCAAATCCCGATGGGCGCGTACGATTCGAGTGATCGATCCGTATGCTTACCAGCGGCCCAGGTCATCTTCAGCGACAAGATACCCGGTAAAGTGGACTTCAACCGGAAATACGTGCAAAACCATAGCGCCCGGGCACCTGAATTCATCCAACACTACCAAATGAAATCCTGAAAACCCATCAGGTTAAGCTTAGCGAAATAAAGCATCAGTGTCAGGAATGGTCTGAATGTCCCTCCGATTTTTGTATGGTCAGATACCAATTTTCACGGTTTGTGTTGGAATGACATTCCCGAGGGTCAGAACCGTTGATCTATTCCGAGGCGTATAATGGCTGCTACTTGAAAATTTCCCGTGCCGCCACCATTCGCATGATCTGATTGGTTCCGGTGTAGATCTGGGTGAGTTTGGCGTCTCTCATCATCCGCTCTACCGGAAACTCCTTCATGTATCCATAACCGCCCATCATTTGAACCGCATCGGTCGTTACCTTCATGGCCGTGTCGGTGGCGAGGAATTTGGCCATGGCACAGAATTTGCCAATCTGGCTCTTTTGATTCGTATCAAAGTATCTGGCTGCCTGATAAGTCAACAGGCGGGCAGCCTCCGTCTGGGCTACCATATCCGCCGCCATGAATTGAATGGCCTGCAGCCTGGAAATGGGGGCACCGAACTGTACCCGCTGATTTGCATAGGCGACCGCTTCGTCGATGGCGCCCTGGGCAATACCCACCGCCTGGGAAGCGGCAAATAGCCTGCTGGTATTCAAAGCTTCCATCATATTTGGAAAACCGTCTCCTTCTCTTCCGATCCTGTTTTCCTCGGGGATCCGAAGATCTTCAAAAATGAGTTCGGAATTGATGGACCCTCTCATGCCCATCTTGTTCTCATTCTTGCCGTAGCCAAACCCCGGACTCCCCTTTTCCACCACGAAGGCCGAGATCCCTTTCGACTTTTTGTCGCGGTCCGTATAGGCATAAACGCTCAGCACATGGGCGATACTGCCGTTTGTAATAAAGCATTTTCGTCCGTTTAAAAAATAATCGCTTCCCTTTTTAACGGCCTGTGTCCGCATGGAGAGAATATCAGAACCGGCCCCCGGCTCGGTGGCGGCAAAGGCGGCTATCTTGCCCTCGGCCAGTTGCGGCAGGTATTTATCCTTCAGCGCTTCAGTTCCGCCACACAGAATCGGCAGCATGCCATCCGCCTGGGCGATGAGAAGCAGCGCCGAAGAAGCACAAACCTTTGCAATTTCTTCCAAAATGAGGGAAAAGAGCAGGTATCCAGCGCCGATACCACCGTATTGTTCGGGAAGAAGTGGATTTAAAATGCCGTTTTCCACAAACAGTTTTGCGGTATCCCAGGGAAATTCGCCGGTCTCATCAATTTCGGCGGCTCTCGGCTTGATTTTTTCCCGAGAAATTTGCTTTACCGTATTCAGAATGATTCTCTGCTCTTCATTAAGCGAAATCATCACCCATATCCTCCCGTATTCTGATGGGTTACGCTGAAAATGATCGATTTGACACGTTTAATGTATAATAGGTTTATAAGAATTTATCAAACAGTAAAATTCCTTTTTTTTGAGTCTTAAACCTTCATTGATGGGCTATTCGGAATAAAGAAGATATTTGAGGCCCGCACCTTTTTCGGATAGTTGAAAGGCCTGTTTCCAGTCTTTCAGGGGGAACTCACCTGAAATGAGCGACTTCATATCGATGCGGTTCGTCCCCAGCAAATCGATGGCCTTTTTCCAGGTATCGTGGTTGTGAGCAAAGGCGCCCGACACCGTAATTTCTTTTAGGGCGACAGCATCCAGGTTGATCTCAACGGGAGAACCGAAAAGCCCCACCTGGACAATACGCCCCCGTCTCGAAACCGATTGAATACAATCATTAACAGCGCCCTTTGATCCCGAGCATTCAAAGGCGGTCCGGACACCGAAACCCCCTGTTAATTCTCCTAACTTGCCTAAAATCCCATTACGGCCTATTCTCACAATATGATCCGCGCCTACCGAGGCGGCTGTTTGCAAACGCGCCGCATCTTGTTCGGTGCCGCTGATGATGACCCTTGCACCTTTCACCTTTGCCGCCTGAAGCACCATCAGACCGATGGGACCGGGACCGGTTATTAAAACCCAGTCATCCTTTCTGATTGTTGCACATTCCATAACCGCATGAACAGCCACTGCCAGGAGTTCCGACATGGCCCCTTCCTGGAAGGAAACGGCATCCGGCAACCGGTGAAGCGCAGAGGCTCTGACCGTTACAAAGGGCGCAAAACCACCATCCGTACTGTATCCGTAAGCCAGTCGCTGTTCGCAAATATTGGTAAGGCCTGATTGACAATATGGGCACTCGCCGCAGCTGAAAGCCTCCGACTCCACGGCAACCCTGTCCCCGGACCGCCATTTTTCTACGGCCGGTCCTGCTTCGACCACCCGGCCGCAAAATTCATGTCCCAGGGTCACCGGAGGCCGAACCTTTGAAAACTCACCGTGAAAAATATGCAGATCCGTACCGCAGATACCGGCGCTTCCCACTTTTATCAATACTTCCCCGTCACCGGGGGTGGGCTCGGGAATATCCACCAGATCCACATGGCCGGCACCTTGAGACAGTTTTCTCAGCGCTTTCATTTACCCCCCCCCATTAATGGCTCAAACCACCACGCCTTCAGCGGTGCGTTCGAGGAGTTCCGCCACAATGTGCGGCGTCTCAAAATAGGCCCATTTCAGCCCTTTTCGTTCTCCGCTCATGATGGGTGCGATTCCCGTTTTCCTGTAACTTTCGATCCATGCGGCAAGGTCTGAGATCTCGTAACCCAAATGATGCATCCCTTCGCCGTGGACTTTCATGAAATCCTCATAAATGGTTCTTCCGCCGATCACCTCGATGAGTTCATAAACCATGTGACCTGCTCTTGCAAAGGCGAGCCGAAAGCTGAAATCCTCCGGTTCACCGCGATATTTTTTGTTGAAATAGTCAGGGATCATTTCTTTAAATGGCCCCAGTCCGAAGTACTGTTCAAAATCAGCCATGGTCTTTTCAATGTCTCTTGTCACATAGCCCACATGAGAAGGTTCCGGGAGTGTTAGAACAACAGATGAAGCATTGTTTTCCACATTCTTGACCTCAGTTACGGAAGTTTGAGATTGGATCATCAAAAAAGGGTGGGACCTTTCGGAACCCACCCCTTCCACTCGCACAAATAGAGACTATCTCCCTTCGTACGGTTTAAAACCGCTGTCTTCCAGCGAAATGGAAACCTGATCCGCCGGAATAATGGTTACCGGTTTCAGATAAGGTGAGTCATAGTATTTGGTTTTCTGAGCAAACTCGCCGATTACTACCGGTGTCTGGTTCTGGTGGTCCTCCTTGCGCATGGTCAGCGTCGCCACGGGGCCTTCCCAGGTCAGGCCCTCAAAAGCCTTAATGACCGCTTCCGTATCAAAGGTGCCCGCTTTTTTGACGGCGGCAAGGTACATCTTTGTGCCCATGTAAGCCTGCCCGCTAACAAATGAAGGCCATTTCCCGCCTGAATTTTTGTTATATGTGTTCTCAAAGGCCTTGGCCTTGTCAGAGTCCACACCAAGAACATACATGTTGGCCTCAACGCAACCCTTTGCAGAATCCCCTGCAACGGACATGACGGCATCGTCATCCAAGAAGGTACAGCCGATGGGAAGGTTCATCCCCAGGCTTCTGCTTTGGATGATGAGTTGGGCCAGGTCGGTCCCCCAGTTACCGGTAATCACATATTCTGCACCCGATGCCTGGATCTTGCTGATGTAAGGGGCGAAGTCTTTGTTAAACACTTTGTGGAACTCTTTCCCCACCACCTGGGTGTCGGGCGCGATCTCTTTGATGAATTTCTCAAAGTAAGCGGCCACATCATGCCCCCAGGAATAATCCTGGTTGATCAGAAATACTTTCTTCAATCCCTTTTTTCCAAAATACTGAGCCAGACCTTTGACATGCATACCGGCGTTCAAACAGGCGCGAAAAGTATAGGGGGTAAAATTGGCGCCGGTGATTCCCATGGCCTCCGCGGCGATATCCAGATAAATCCTTTTATACCGGGGCATTGCCTGGGCAATGGCCCCTCCCACGCCGGAGGACGACCCCTGAATGATGATCTGAACATCGTCTTTCAGGATCATCTTTTTCACCTTCTGCACCGCAATTTCACCCTTCATCTGGTTGTCTTCAATAACAATTTCAATCTTTTTACCGAGGATTCCCCCTGCGTCATTGGCCTCTTTCACAGCTGTCTCGACACCCCAGATGATCCGATCGCCGTTCGATTTAAAAGCACCGGATCTCACTTCATTGATGCCCAGCTTTACCACATCGGCCGCAAAGGCTGACGGTACCATCAGTGCGAGACCTACCAGAAAAAGCATCATCAAACTCAATTTTTTCATGTTCACTCCTCCTTAATCTAGACAATTTACATTACAATCCCGGGATATGGCCCATAGACATCCGGACATAGGCTATACTTCCAGGTACTCTTTACGAACATCATCCCTTTTTTCCAACTCGGCCGGCGTTCCAGCCCATTTAATCCCTCCCTTGCTCAGTACGTAAATATGATCGGCCAGGTCGAGACAAACGGGAAGTTTCTGCTCCACCAGTAAAACGGTGGTCCCTTGATCATTGATTTGCCTGATCACGTCATTGACCGTATCCACAATAATGGGTGCCAGCCCCTCGGTCGGCTCGTCGATAAGAACCAACTCCGGGTTCCCCATGAGCGTCCTCACGATGGTGAGCATCTGCATCTCACCGCCTGAAAGCACCTCCCCTTTCTGGTTCTTTCTGGCAGCCAGCGAGGGAAATGACGCATAGGCCCGTTCAACTGTCCAACCGTCCTTCACCTCCTTTCCCATTTGGCCCGGCTTGATTCCCATGATCAGATTCTGATTAACGGTCAGGTTTTTAAAAATCCATCTTTCCTCGGGGACAAAACCAATGCCCGCTTTGGCAATCTGGTGGGCTTTCTTTCCGGAAATTTCATTTCCCTTAAATACAATGCTGCCGCTTCGAGGCGGTGTCAGTCCCATGATGGTCCTAAGGCTCGTGGTCTTGCCCACACCGTTTCTGCCGAGCAGCGCCACGATCTCATTTTTGGTCACTTTGAATGAAACATCAAAAAGGACGTGGCTGTGACCGTAGTAGGTATTGACATTCTCAAGTTTCAGCATCGTCCTAATGATCTCCCAGATAGGCTTCTTTCACCTTTTTGTGACCCCGGATTTCTTCCGGCAACCCACTGACCAACACTTCCCCGTAGTATATAACCGTTATCTTATCGGCCAGGCTGAAGACCACCTCCATGTCGTGTTCAATGATGATCAAAGTCTTGTCCCGCGTCAGCCGGTCGATGAGTCTCACCGCATCCCGCGTCTCATCCATGCTCATGCCGGCCGTCGGCTCATCCAGTAATATCATCTTAGGTTCGGAAGCCAGCGTCAGACCAATTTCAAGGGCGCGCTGCTGCCCATAGGAAAGTTCACCCGCCAGTTCGTCTCTCTCATCCTGTAGCCCAATGTCCTCCAGAATTTCCATGCTCTCACGGTTAATGCGGGTCATTCTGTTAACATTTGAATAGAAATTGAATCGAACGCGGTGTCTGGACAGCACCACCTGCCGAATATTTTCCAGCACTGAAAGGCCCGGGAAAACGTTGGTGATTTGAAAAGACCTTGAAAGACCCAGGCGGTTGATCTTGTGGGGCGGCAGCCCGGTGATATTTTTATGATTGAAAAGGATTTTTCCGCGGTCCGGTTTGTAATTACCGGTCAACAGATGAAAAAATGTTGTTTTCCCGGCACCGTTGGGGCCGATTACCGCGTGACGCTCTTTTTCGGGCACACCGAGATTGATACCGTTAATGATTTGCGTCTTGCCGAAGCTCTTATGAAGATCGCTTACTTCCAGCATATCAGTTTTCCGTTTTTCTGCTGAAGATCATTTCCTTGAATTTTATCAAAACACCGCTGAGGCCGTTGGGGGCATACATCACCAGAAGCACAAATATGGCCCCCTGTATCAACGCCCAATGCTCGGTCAGCGTGCTCAACACATCATTTAAATAGGTCAGGAAACAGGCCCCCAGAATAGGCCCCCAAAAGGTACCGCTCCCCCCTACAAAAGTCATAATGAGCACTTCCGCCGCCTTGTCCAGGTTGATGTAGGTGACGGTGACGAATTCCTGAAATGCGCCGGCAAGGCCCCCCGCCAGACCCGCGAAAAAGGCGGAGATGATGTAAATGACCAGCTTCGAGGCATAAATATTGTATCCGATGAACCTGGCCCTGTCTTCATTTTCACGCAGGGACTCGTTCAGCCTTCCCAGAGGCGTTTTCGTAAAATACCAGCAGAACGCTGCGCCCAGAACCACCACCACCGAAACAAAATAATACCAGTTACGGGTCGAAAACATGTCCACGGAGCCGATTCCCGGTATAAGAAGATCCGGCCGCGTGGCACCGACGCCGTCTTCACCCCCTGACATGGACCGCCATTTTTCCGCAGCCGCATAGATCAATTCGTTAAAAGCAAGCGTCAGAAGTGCAAAGTAGGTGCCGCCCAGACGCACCACGAAAACGCCGAAAATAAGCCCCAGCAAAGCGCCGCTCACTGCACCGCCCAGGATTCCCGTGAACATGCCCGCCTCAAGGCGTTTAAACAAAATGATGGTCGTGTAAGCCCCCACGCCGAAATAGGCCGCATGGCCGAAAGAAAGCATTCCCGCATTGCCGAAAAGAATATTGTAGCTCAAAGCGAAGAGGGAATAGATGACCATGGTGATGGCCAGATTGAGCTGATATTCCGAAAGAATAAAGGGCAAAACGCCCATCAACAACATAAGCCCGGCAAAAAAAAGCCAGTTCTTTCCGGTACCTCGACTCATTTGCTCTCCCCCATAAGGCCGTGGGGTCTGAAGATGAGGACCAGCGCCATCAGAAGAAACTCAAAAACGATGGCGAACTGGGGCAGAAAGAGGATGCCGATGGATTGCAGCTGTCCAATCAAAAGCGATGCAATCAAAGCGCCTTCCACGGATCCGAGTCCCCCTACAACCACCACCACAAAGAGGTCGATGATAATGGTTGTGGCCATGGCCGGGTTCGTAATGAGATACGGTCCGCCAATGACGCCGGCGACGCCTGCCAGCCAGGCCCCCATGCCGAAAAGAAGGAGAAATACCAGCGGTACGTTAAACCCCAGGGCATCGACCATTTCCTTGTTGGCAACCGCGGCTCTCACGATAATCCCCGCCCGGGTCTTGAACAACACCAGAAACATCAATGCAAAAACCAGAAAAGATACAGCCAGGATGAAGAGACGGTAAACGGGATACTCGACGCCGAACAAAGGAACCGATCCCTGCAATATTCTCGGCAGGACCACCAGAAGGGGTTCGTTTCCCCATATCATTTTGACGGCCTCTTCAAGGATATAGGCCATGCCGAAGGTGAGGAGCAGTTCATGGGCGTGTCCGTATGAGTGGACCTTTCTCAAAAAGAACCGCTCGAGAATCATGCCGACAACCATGACCATCAGCGGTGCAATAATGAGGCTGAGCCAGAAATGGCCGGTCCATTGGAGGATGCTGAATGAAAAGTAAGCCCCCAGCATGTAGAGGGCGCCGTGGGCGAAATTGAGCACCCCCATCATGCCGAAGATGAGCGTCAGACCGGATGCCACCAGAAAAAGCAGCATGCCGTAAACAATGCCATGCAGGATCTGTATGGGCAGAATGGATAGGACGTCCATGAATTCTCTTTTCCGCGAGACTGCTGAACTCAGATCAAAATTGGGAAATTATTTTAGCAGAATCGTATCTTTTTGGCAAGAAACTGATTTAAGCAGCCTTGCTACCGGTTGAAGCATCCGTGAAGTACGATATGTAGATTTTAACGCCTTTTATATCTACTGGAGTTTGCGATTGACGCACACTCGCAGGTAGTCTACAAATAATCAGCAAAACTGTTTGAACATTTCAAAGGAATACCGCTATGGGTTTGAAAGGATTTATTGTCGAACTGGGAATGGGTGCCGATCTTCACAGGGAAAACGTCACTGCAGCGGCATGTCGGGCTGTAAATGAGCGTTCGGCGCATCTCTTTCATTTCGGTAATGTCAAAATTACACCCCAACATCCTGATTGTGCCGGTCTCATCATCCGCTATGGTAGTAGCCTGGGCTAAGATCCACCGATATGAACCATCTTTGTGGCGTGATCGAAGTTCTGCCTGATGTCTCTTCCCTTTCTCTGCAATAGCTATATCTACTGTCTTTAGAGTCGATTCCAAGTCATCGGGATGGACACGACTCCGCCATTCCTCAAGATCTTCACCGATCTCATGTTTATCGTATCCTATTTGCTTCTTCCATTCGGGCGAATAATTGACTTTGTTCTTTGTCACATCCCAATCCCACAAACCGACATTCCCTGCTTTGACAACTTCTTTTTGCCATAAAACTGCTTTTTCCAGGGCCTCCTTTGCGCGAGTTTTTTCAGTGATATCATGCGCAATTTCGAGCACTCCCAAAAGTTCTCCTTTTTCGTCAAAAACAGGCTCTCCCTTTTCATCCCAGACACGGCCATCAGGGGTTCGGATGATCAGATTTTCGGTTTTTTTCGTTTTGAAGGCCTTTACAGTAGGACAATTTTCACAGGGATTTTCAGGATCAGCCCAGAATTTATGGCATTTGTGCCCAACCAGTTGTGACATGGTTTTACCCACCGAATCTGCCGCAGCTTTATTTGCCCAAAGGATTTCAAGATTCTCGTTAACAAACGCGAGATTGGTCGTAATACCATTCAGGATAGCTGCCTTCTGAGCTTCGCTTTCGCGCAATTGGTCGAGGTAAAGCATATTGCTCAAACAGTCCGTTATCCGGCTGCCAATGATCGTGAAGAGATCTTTTCCATGCTCTTCCCACATACGAACATGGTCACACTGATGAACACCGAACATCCACGCATCGCCCGTTTGAGGCTTCAACGTCATTAGCATTAGGGACTGAGCCTCGAATTTCAGGGCGATATCATTGGTGATCGTCTGACCCGCAGCAGGATCGCAAAAAGGCCTGCCAGGCTGGGCCAGCGACCGGCGACAATACTCGGCCATGTCCGGCGTCATCGGCACGGGCTCTCGCATCGCTTTGGCACCTGGGTAAGCAGGCGTGGTACTTTCGAATTTGACGCTAAAAGAGGAAATTTCAGGATTACAGGGGTGAAAAAGCCAGGCACGGTCACAACGAAAAACCTCCAGCACCTTTGCTATGACATTTTCCAGCACAACATTTACATCCCCGGAACTCCTTATGGCATCATCGACGGCCTCTATTGCATTCAGAATTCTGGCGGGATATTCGCAGTTGGTAGAAAAAGCGTCCACCTTGCCGGTTTCTCGGTTACTTTCCATGGTCTTTATTTTTGCGCGTATGGTAGAGAGGAATGGTGCAAGATGATTTTGAGTTTGCCCTGCTCGTCTTTCACGTAGCCGAAAGTGTATTCAACCTTTACAATTTCTCCTTTCAGCGGCGTGAAAAAGTATTTTCCCATGGCAATCGCCACATCGCCGTTGATATAGATGCCCTCATTATTGAATTGAACATGGGTCCATGGTTGCAGCGCAAACCCTTTGTCTTCGGGAAAATTCTTGTTGTGACCGACGAAATAGCTAATGGCCCCTTCCTTCGTCATTCGAAATTTGATGTCTACAGCTTTGGTCGGTTTAAACAAAACCTCACCGGTCTGATAGGCATACAAATCATCAACAAGGTCTTTAGCCGCCTTTTTGTAGTCTTTGCCAAGCTTGTATTCCCGACCCAGGTCTACCACGGCATCGCTCCACGCCTTTTGTGCCGCGATTACTTCGCTATCGGTAATTTCGATCTGCCCCGCGCAAACAGTACTCACTCCGAAGAAAACCAAAAATCCCAAAATAATGAAAATCTTAACTGTTCCGAAAGGCCTGACGGATCTTTTCATGGTGCACCCCTTTCTTGAATGGGTTCGCAAATAAAAGGCTTTTTACAAAATCACAGTAGACCACCTCCTTGCA
This sequence comes from Deltaproteobacteria bacterium, assembly GCA_022340265.1. Taxonomy (GTDB): domain Bacteria; phylum Desulfobacterota; class DSM-4660; order Desulfatiglandales; family Desulfatiglandaceae; genus NaphS2. Next base: position 26,166 of record JAJDOH010000300.1, read on the forward strand.
TATATCAAGGTAATAGAAAGGATTGAAGGTGGTTACGGCTTTTTAAGACAGCTATCAGAAAGGGTCGAAGAGATCTTGTCACAGCAGTCGTTCAGGTAAGACCTCTTTAAAGTCATGCAACAACGCCAGACTCCCTGAGGGAGGCTATTTGTTCATCCTCATAACCGGCTTCTTTGAGGATTTCGTCTGTGTGTTCTCCAAAACCCGGCGCTTTTCGTCGCCATGCGGCAGGTGTATCGCTGAAATCCCAAGGAAAACCGGTCATTTTGATGGGGCCCCAGTCCGGGTGCTCGACGGGAATAAAGTAATTGTTGGCCAGTGCCTGAGGATCGCTGGTCACCTCCGCAGGCGTCTGAACCGGCGTAAAAATGCAGCCTTCCTCGCTCAGCATCTCAAACCATTCATCCCTTGTTTTGGCAGCGAACTTCTCATCAAAAATTGCCACAAGGGCTTCCGCGTTTTTCCCGCGTGCTTCAATACTGTTGAACCGTTCATCCTGCTCCAGATCATCTATCCCCATCGCCCGGCAAAGTTTCGGCCAGTATCTGTCAGGATCCAGATGCGCGATGGCGATCCACCGGTCATCACGGCATCGGTAATGATTGTAAAGGGGATTGCCGGCCTTGGCTCTCACCTCTCTGGGGAACTCCTGACCCAGCATGGCGGGGGCCGCCATGATAAACCCAAGGGTGCTGATCATGCTTCCCATCAGAGAAGTATCCACCACCTGTCCCCGACCGGTCTTTTCCCGTGCGTAGAGGGCCGCGGTGATGCCCCATGCACAGATAAGTCCGCCAATTTCATCTCCGATGCCCGGCAGAATCTGTGTCGGCGGCGCACCCTTTTCCCCACAGGACATCATCAATCCCGACCGGGCGATACCGGTATAGTCAAAAGAGAGCGTCTTTGCGTCCGGTCCTTTTCGGCCCCACCCGGATGCTTGCGCATAAATGAGCTGCGGATTCCTTTCCAACAGCACATCAGGACCGATCCCCATTTTGATGGGTGCGCCAATGCTCATGTTGTTTAAGAACACATCCGCCCGGTCAATCAGGGCCATGAACAATTCTTTTCCCTCTTCCGTTTTGAGGTCCAGAACCAGGCTTCTCTTGTTCCGGTTGGTGTGTTCAAAATAATAATTGTGGCCCTTGAGACCGGCCATGGCGCCGATGATTTTCATGAACCCCCTTCCCGGATCACCGGTCTTGGCTTCTATCTTGATCACATCCGCACCCAAATCTCCCAGCCGCATCCCTGCGACAGGCCCCTGTTGAAACATGGTAATCTCAACGACTTTCACCCCTTCTAAAGGTCCACTCATTTTTTTACCTCCCCAAAAAGACTGATTTACGTTCCACACCTGAAACGGCGGGCGCATCACCCGACATACCCGATTGCGCAAGGGGCCATCGTCTGCTGCTCTCAAAAGCGTCCAGCATGAAAAAAGGCCATGGGGGGTGAGCCCATGGCCTTCTTGCTTTTTTCGTCCATGGGCGCCTCAGGTGGCCCGCCCATGGATTCCGTTATATGTTACAAAGTATCGCGGAACCGGGCAGACCACTTCCTAAAGCTAAAAAAGAATGTCTGCCCGAAAAATCTCATTGATGCTGTACTCCTGTTCTGTTTCTTTACGTTAATAGACAATTGCGAAACAAATGTCAATACGTTTTTGCCAAAGCCTCGCCATGATACCCTCTGAATTATGGATGCTTACATTTCCCGACGGGAAGTGACTTATTCATTCAAAACGCCATATCTTTCCCCATAGACGGCCGGAGTCCGGCGTGGAGGGGCCTTGACCTCTTCAGCAGGTTTCCCCAAGGCGATGACACCTGCGATTTCAAGATTTTCCGGGATGTTGAATACGGGCGCCAGTTCATCGGGCCTGAAGAAGGTAAACCATAGAGATTCCAGACCCAGTTCCGAAGCCTTCAACATCATATTCTGGATGCACGCCGATGCCGCCTGCAAAGCGCCGTGCGGTTGGCCGAAAAACGCGCCAAGGCCCCCTTTCCCCGGATTAAAGACGACTACAAGAAGAAGGGGGGCATCCTGTACGAAATCCGCGGAGTATTTCTTCACCCATCCGGGCCCGTCGGCTGCAATCACCTCATTTTTTGCCATTTCGGCAGCGTCTCTGACCTGCGTTTTTGTCCGAGGATCCGTAACCACGATGAATTCCCAAGGCTGAAGGTTCAATGGGCTGGGCGCCCAACACCCGGCCTGCAGGATTGCAGCTATCTGATCCTCAGTCACAGGCGTGGAATCAAAGGACCTGCAACTTCTTCTCGTGGTAAGCAACTGGCTGAATTCCATCTCTTTATCTCCTTTCAAACCTTTCTCAGACTCTCAATTAGGTAATCCACCGAATAGCCGACAAGTTCCGGATAGTCTTCTCCCTTAAGAATGGTCGTCTTAAGCTTGCTGAACATGATCAGACCGTGAAGTGCCGCCCAGAACATCATGGCAAATTTTCTCCCGCTCACCTTTCGAAATTCCCCGGCAGCCATTCCCTCTTCGATCGTGCTCACCATCAGGGAAATAATCTGATTGCCCTGCTGGTCGATGATCTCTTTCAGTTCGTCGCCCAACAAAGTTCCGGGCGAAGACAGAAAATAGTTGATAATATCGAAATAATCTTTGTTTTCCGCGCTAAAGTCAAGATAACTTCCGGCTATGGCCCTGAGCCGGTCGGGACCGCATTTCTCTCGGGAAAGGGCATTCTTGGCTTTTTCATGCAACAGATCAATCCCTTCCTGCTGCAGGGCGGCGAATATTTCTTCCTTACTCTTGAAGTAAGAATAAATCGTTCCCACTCCCAGTTCCGCATTTTTCG
>JAJDOH010000047.1 GCA_022340265.1 Deltaproteobacteria bacterium
ACGACCTGCTGGCCCAGCGGGACATGACGGAACGGTTTGAAGGCCAGGAGTTCGTGGTGAACGCCCGTTCCGGAACGGTCCTTGGCGCGGTTTCCGCATCCTACGTCTTCTATTCCAACCAGGATTTTATTCAGGACATTCAGGACCTTTTGACCGGCGGTCAGACGGCGCTTTTTGCAAAAGACAGCCTCGGGCGGTTCCGCTTCGTGGACGGTTTTTCCGTCAACACCCAGCTGTTCCTGCGGTTTGTGCTCCGGGTCGAAAAAGGCCGCGTGACCGGCCCCGGCGGCGACGGGGAGGATGTCTCCGAGATCGGCATCCAGTTTAAAAACAGCATGGTGGGGGATGCGGCCGTGAGCCTTCAGTATTTTGTCAACCGGCTCCTGTGCGCCAACGGCCTGATCGTGCCGGCCGGTGCCTCGCACGCCCGGGTGTTTCATTCCGGCAAACGAAAGAGTTTCATGCAGCGGCTCGAAAGGTCCCTCAGCGAAGTGGAGCGGAAGATCGGTTCCACTGCAACGGCGGTCAAGTCCCTTATGGCCATCGATTTCGAGCCCGAATCCCTTGCAAGGACCCAAATGACACGGAAGGTGCTGGACGTCATTCCCGGTGCCAGATCGCAAATAATGCAGGTCCACCGCATCCCCAAACGGCACAAAGGCCGCATGACCCGGGCGGAACGGACAGAGCACGAAGCTTCAATAATCGCCCATATTCCAGAAACATTTGCCGGAAAGTACGCCTCCCGGGTGTTCAATTCTCCTTACCGGGAAAACGCCACCATGTTCGACTTCATCAACATTTTCACCGAATACGCTCAGGAGCAGCCCATCTACAAACGGCTGGAGATCGAGGAAAGGGCGGGGGTGCTGGCGGGTCAGATCGTAAAGAACAAACGAAAATTTTCTTCCAGACAGAATAAGGATACTTCCTCTGCTCTTCGTGGGAAAGTCAAAAGATCGGAGGGAGCAATTTTTGGTAATTTCACGTAAATGGCGCAAAGTGCGATCGACAAAGCTGAGCTGAACTACATCGAAATGAAACTCAAAAACGTGTCAATTAGTGATTGTTCGACCTGTTGGCGGTGGTCATTTTGGACCTGATTCTGTAAGAAATGGAATTGCTTTGTCTCGAACCGTACATTGGCTGTTTGACCGCGGCATTTTATCACTTACTGATGATTATGAAATTCTTGTTGCTAAGAATTATGGATCGTCTCAAATTAAGAACCTTATAAATCCAAGCGGCAGGTTAATTGTTCCTTCAGATCCATCGTCTTATCCTCACTCGTCATTTTTGAAGTATCATAGGAGAAAGATCTTTTTAGATACCCATTAGAACATAATAAAGTGAAGACACCCCAATGTTTGGCTGTTCCTCATTTGGAAAAAAAGCAGGAATTGGGTAGATTTCCGATTCTGAACCCCTCTGTTAACGTTTAGAGACTTTCAAATCATCACTTTGTGCGCATTATGACCGAAAAAGGAAACAAGTCCATTAAACCAATCCAGGCTCAAAGCGAACCCCTGGGAAGCCTCCGCCACAGTCTAACCGGTTTCGGAATCCTCGAAAACGCCTATCGGCTTAATGACGCATGGCGAAAGGACAGCCTCGAACTCATCCTGAAACGCTCGGCTGAAACCGTCAGTAGCATAACGGCTGGGCTCAGGAACCTCGGAGTGGATCAGGAGCGGGTGTTCGCCCTTTTGGAAAAAATCCGTGTTTCTTGGAATGAACCTAATGAAAAACAGTCGCTTTTAACGCCAGATGAAATTCACCGAAATGGTCCGGCGTGGTCCGATGCCTCTGCTGTTATTTTTACACCGGAAGATGCGCCGGGTATGCTGGAAATCATTAGGCGGGAAATTTCCCAGAGCAAAAGAGTGTGGGTGGCATCAGCCTTCTATTCACCCGGTGTAATCAATCTCCTACTTTCGGGGTTTATCCGGTTTACCCAAAACGGGGGAGATCTCCGGGTCCTCACCTCTACCATGGGCAACTTCAACCGGCCGGACTACCTGGTTCATCTGCGGGACACGGTTCCTAGCATCAAGGTTAAGGTCTATCATCCTCATGATCTTCCATTTGACAAGACACCACCGCCCTTCCATCCTAAAGCGTGGCTGTTTCAGCGCCGAGATGGTAAAGGTGCACTCCTGATTGGATCGTCCAATTTTACCGAGGCGGGCTTTTTGAAGAATTTAGAGTGGAACTATTTTTCCGCTCATGAAGTGAATATTCCATTTGGAGATACATCCCCTTTCGAGACAGCTCTTTCTGAATTTACTCGATACTGGGATCGGGAATCCGTAGAGATTTCCGAAGAGTTTCTTTCCGCCTACCGGGAAAGGTGGCATGAACCGGATGCGGGGAGGGCGGACTCTTTTGATCCTCCCGGAAATTGGTCTAAGCCATCCATTGCGCCAAGACCGATCGTCCAGTTCCCGGTTTCGGTCAGGCCCGAGGCAGTGCCGAATCCAGCCCAGAAAGAAGCCCTATTTAACCTTTCCCGAATGCGAGGGCAGGGGATCAGAAAGGCCGCCGTCATTGCGGCTACGGGCGTGGGGAAAACCCATCTGGCCGCCTTTGATTACAAGGAGAGCGGTTTGGAAAACGTGCTGTTCATCGCACACCGGGAAAATATCCTCCTTAAAGGCAGAGAGACATTTCGGAGTGTCCTGAATGATGATCTTTTTGGAGAGTTTCTGGGGGCCGGCCAGGAAGTCCGGAATGGTTCCGGGGCTGTCTTTGCCATGATCCAGACCTTGAGCCGTCAGGAGAACCTGGATCGGTTTTCCCCGGAACATTTCGATTATCTTGTGGTTGATGAGTTTCACCGCGGTATGGCGCCCACCTATCTGAAAGCCATTGCTTATTTCAAACCACGTTTCATGTTATGCCTCACCGCCACCCCTGAACGTATGGACGGCAGGGATGTTTTGAGACTGTGTGACTACAATGTGGCATACGAAGTGAGGCTTTTGGATGCTGTAGACAAAGGCTGGCTTTGCCCTTTTCAATACTTTGCCGTCTATGACGAAACGGATTACCGCCAGATTGCCTGGCGGGGCACCCATTACGACGATGAGCAACTGACAAAGGCGCTTAGCAATGACACCCGGACTGCCATTGTCGCTGCCAACCTTAGGAAATACCTTCCCAGTAACGGCAAAACAAAGGCGTTGGCTTTCTGCAGTTCGGTTTACCATGCGCACTATACGGCGGAGCGGCTGACGCTTGACCATGGTATTGATGCGCTTGCTCTCTCCGGCAATAATTCGGGGGATGAAAGGTCCGCAGCGCTGGATCGTCTTACCGATGAAAACGACCGGCTGCAGGTGATCTGTACGGTGAACATTTTCAATGAAGGCGTGGATATCCCAAACCTTAGCCACGTCCTGCTCTTGCGGCCCACCCAGTCCTTTACGGTGTTTCTCCAGCAGCTGGGACGGGGCCTTCGAAACGCGCCGAGCAAGGAATATCTGGTGGTTATTGATTTCGTAGGTAATTTCAAAAAGGCACACGTTGCACCTCTGGCATTGAGTGGCTACACGTCCGTCCAGGAATTTATGACCGACGGAGCGGTTTCATTCAAGACCAATGGTTCCTTTGTCACCCTGCCCAGAGGCTGTTATCTGGACCCGGACCTTGAAGCGAAACGGATTTGGGATCGGGAGATACGCACCATTTTGACAG
>JAJDOH010000050.1 GCA_022340265.1 Deltaproteobacteria bacterium
TCAACCGGCGTCACCACCGCCATGGTCAGCTTTTTCAAAACCGATATAAATCCATTTTGTGTCAGGCGGATTTGTATTTATTGGAACTGGTGCGCTATATTCACTTGAATCCCTTTCGGGCCGGGATCGTAAGGGAATTAAAGGAATTGGACAAATATCCATACGGCGGCCATAGCGTGATGATGGGCCGGAACAAGAAAGAATGGCAGGACACGGATTACATATTGGGGTTTTATGATCGTAAACGCTTGGCGGCTCGCAGGCATTACCGGGAATATGTGGAAAAGGGCATCGGCGCCGGCCAGCGGCCGGATTTGATCGGCGGCGGGCTCGTGCGTAGCGCAGGCGGGTGGTCAGTGGTCAAAGCCATGCGAAAGGGGATTGACCGGATTAAGGGAGACGAGCGAATCCTGGGGGATGGGGTATTTGTTGAAAGCGTGTTGAAAGAGGCGCAGGAAGGTTTAGAACGTAAGAGCCGACTACAAGCCCATGGCTATGGTTTTGACTGGTTGGTGGATCGTGTCGCGCAGCAATTGGGGATAGGGCGGGAAGAGGTATTGGCACCCGGAAAGTATCCTCGAAATGTGAGAGCCCGCAGTTTGCTCTGTTACTGGGGAACACGCGAATTGGGGATGACGACGGTTGAGTTGTCCCTGAAATTAAATTTGTCGCAACCCACCATCAGTCAAGCGGCCGCAAGGGGAAAGAAGATCGCGCAAGAAAATGGATTTTGCCTCATGGAGGAAGAAAAGCAATAAACCAATGGACGTCCCCTCACCTCCACAAAATCAACCCGTGGGCGGTCAGTTTTCGGATAATGGGCGGCACCATAAGGGAACCCAGAACACCGAAAATGATGCCGAAAGCAGATGAAACGAGCGCATGCTGAATAATGATGTCCCAGTCCACACCGATGACCCATTCCACCACGATGATGCTCAAAAAACGGCTTGCGGCACCCAGCGCCCCCACGATGGCGCAGGCCACGTAACTTCCCGCCATTCCCTTTGAAAACAGACCCGCCAGGTCCACCATGAGGGCGGGAAAGAGAAACTTGAGCATGATCAGCGGTCCCCCCTTACCCATGCCCAAAAGCGTACACAGAAGACCCGCCAGTATCCCCATGAGGGTAGCCGCCCCGATTTTTGGAACACAACCCTTTCCAAGGATCAGGAAAAACATGGTGAAAAACATGGCGTGGCCCGAAATGTTCAGGTGCAACCGGAAAGCAGCCCGGGTAACGACGATGAAACAGGCGCAGAATGCCAGGATAAGGGCTTCCTGGAGGGTCAGTTTTTTCATGGGCGAAGCCGCTCTTCAAATCCTCTGGCTTCGGCGGAAAGGGCTGCTGTTCGGGCAGTTTTGAGTGCCCGCACCATCAGCGGGATCATCAGACACTGAAATAGATCCCCCCAGTGTCTGGGGTTCCAGGCGTATCGAATCCCAACGGGTGCACCGCGGAGTTGCTGGGCCATTGCGATCTCTCTCGACTCACGGACGAAAAAGGGAACAAAGCGCAGGCTGGTAAAAAGGAGAAAGCTCAATCGTTCCGGCATCAGCTTCTTGAGACTCCGCATCATTTGGGAACCTTCGGTGGTACGCAGCAGAACCGTGCCCGGCAGAAAAAGCAGCAGGATTTGAAAACCGGTTCGCAATCCGGGCCAGAAACCTTCCGAAACCCCGTACTTCAGCAGGTAAAGCAGCAAGATAATCGCCATTTGGACCAGAAAAAGCCGGATATCCCGCCATAGGTTGACGAAGCCCAATTGAGCGGAAAGGTAGTAGATCAGGTTGGCAGCGAGCAACACCAGCAGCATCCACGGCTCACGGGCCGCGATGGCCCCCGCCGAAAGGGCAAGGGCCAGAATCATTTTCCATCCCGGTCCCAGTCGGTGGATGGGCGAACGGCCGGCGCAATACTGAAATGCATTGGGTCTGAATCCGCCCCTATTGTTTACGCGGCATTTTTTCAAAACGTCCATCCTTTAAAAAAAGCGTGTCATCGGCCCAGTCGCTGTACGGAAAGGGTTCGTGGGACGCAATGACCACTGTTGTCCCACGTGTTTGGCACAAACGGGACAGAATCTTTAAGATATTTCTTCTGCGAACAAAATCAAGGCCTGCAAAGGGTTCATCCAGCATCAGAATGTCAGGCTGCGGCGCAATTACCGAAGCAAGCGTCACCCGGTGCTGTTCGCCAAAACTGAGCGTCAGGGGCGAACGGTCTGCAAGATGACTCACCTCAAAAATTTCGAGAGCGTCTTCTACACGGGTCCGGATCTCCCGGTCCGAAAGCCTCATCCGCTTAAGTGAAAAGGCCACTTCACCCTGAACCGTATCCTCAAAGAGCTGTCTTTCCGGGTTTTGAAAAAGGAGTCCCATTTTCCCCAGAAGCTTGTCAGGCGCGGGAGTTCCCATACCAGTCAATTCAATGCTGCCCTCCTCCGGGCGAACGAGTCCGGCCAAGCATTTAAGAAGGGTCGATTTCCCCACACCGTTGTGACCATGAATGAATACTCTTCGGCCGGGCAGCAGTTGAAAACGCAACTTGTCAAACAAAGGCCGCCCATTGCTGCCGGACATAAAAAGTCCTTTTACGGCCAGAATTGGTTTTTCGGGGTTCTCGTCCATGGTCCGGACTGAGGGTGCAGCCCCGGGAACCTTATCGGGATGTAACTTTGGAATTTCGGCATCAACCCGTTCGATACGGCCCCGGTTCATGAAAACGTATCGGTCCGCAAAAGTTTCAAAAGGACCGAGATCGTGATCGGCAATGATCAGCGTATGACCCGCCGCCTTCATTTCTTTGAGCAGTGCTCTTAATCGATCCTTACCAGGGGCATCCAGTTGAGCGGCGGGTTCGTCCAGAAGCAGCATGCCGGGAGCAGTGGAAAGCACCGATGCGATGGCCAGACGATGGGTTTGCCCGGCGGAAAGGGCTTCCACATTTCGGGTTTCAAAGCCGTTCAGGGAGACTGTTTCCAGGCTCTTTTTGACGGCGGTTTCAATTTCCGTTTGGTCGAACCCAAGGTTCTGGGGCCCAAAAGCCACTTCATCCGCCACGGTGGTGCACAGCAGCTGGCTTTCCGCATTCTGAAAGACGAGCCCCGCACGGCCATGTCCGTTACCATTGGCAACACGAATCGACCCCTTCTTCCGGCCGCTTTTCAAAAGCCCCTTAATCGCCAGAAAAAGCGTGCTCTTACCACAGCCCGACGGCCCCGTAAGACAGACGCACTCTCCGGGCTGGACGGACAGGGTGAGTCCGGACAGGGCCCAGGCCTCACGACCCGGGTATTGATAGGCATAGTCCTTTATCTCGATGACCGGCTTCATACAAACGAAAACGGGTCCCGTTAAGAGACCCTTTCCCTTACCCCTTCTTTTGTTTCCCACCAATGGATGCCCATAGACCTTCGCCTTTCTTCTGAACGGCAAGGACCGGTCGGTGTCCCCACAGTCTGGGTCGCAACCAGTTTCCCGTATGAATTTGGTCTTTGGGGGCCGGGGGCATCCCATCCCTTTCCAGGGACGTCACCAGGATATGGGCTTCACCGAGTTCCGACACGGATACCTGCTCCTGAAAGTCACGGAGTCCTCCAAACTCAATGAAACGCCCGGCCCACCCGAAAGCCGTCAACCCCACAGCGGCCGCGGCGCCGATAATGCCGTCGTTGGTACCGCCGTGTCCGGAGAGGTGAAAACCGGAGGTCGCCCGAAGGGCGTCTTTTTGCGTAACCACCTCCCGGGTGCAAAGATGCCCGAAATCGGTCAGGACGGTCAAATCTCTGTCTCCATTGGATGCCACGCAAACACCGGGATCGCTCCCCGGAAGTGACAGGCGTTCGACATGTTCGACGGCCAGACGCGTCAGCATCTCCAGCATGTCATCACGCGCCGCATCCACCACCACACAGGCGGAACTGTTGTGGGAGGTGTAGGGGATATCGTCATGGAGCAGCAACTGCTGGCGAACAACCCCCCACATGCGGCATTCCGCCGGCAGTTCCCGTTCGAACCAACGGGCCAGTTTTCCGGTGCCGCGATCGGCATCTTTGTTGTCCGTATCGTCAAATCCAATATAAACGCGCATCGTTAAAATCCAATATGAGGTACAATAGAGGTCAACTTTTGAAAAATCTTTACAGCATTATTTTGCCGACGTCAACGGCTGAAAGCTGACAGCTCAGATTAAAAACGCAATTCCACACCGCCATAAATGACCCGCCCGGCGTCCGGGAACCCGTAACTTTGCTCATAATTCTTGTCAAAAAGATTGTCGGAACCGATATAAACATCCAGAAAATTGTTGAAAAAGACCTGGTCGAATTTCAGGTTGACGATGGCGTAGTTATCGAGTTTCGCTTGTGTAAAGGGTTCGGAACGCTCGTAGTAGACCTGATCCGCAACATAGATCACATTGGCGTAAGCTGAGAAACCGAACTCGAAAGTATATTTTCCCTCGAGGGTCAGCTTGTTCTTTGGCCGGTACTGTAGCTCGTCTTTCGAGGTGTTGGGAGAGTTATCCTGCGTATCCATGTAGGTATATCCCAGACGCAACATCAGACGTTCAATAAACCGGGTCTCCGCCGTGATTTCAAACCCTTGGAATCGGTACTTCTCGTAATTCTGAAAGTGGTCGTCACCATACGGTTTTTCAATGTAGTTATCCACGTCGGACAGGAAGCCGTCAATGGCCACGCGGCTGTTCAGTGGGAGTTTCTGCTCGAACCCGAGCTCATAGTTATAGGAAGTCTCAGGCTGCAGATCCGGGTTTCCCTCTCCAATGGAGTAAAGCTGTCTGAGGGATGGGAACCGTATTTTTTTCGCGAAACCACCACGAACCCGGGATCCTTTGACGATATCGTAATAGACCCCCGCCATATAACTTCCCTTGCTTTCATTCTCGCCCGAATCCTTGTTCTGCCAGTATTGACCGTATCCCAGCACAATCCCCAGACTGTCAAAAAGCGTGATATCGTATTGCAGAGATGCGCTGTAAAGCCAGTAACTCCAGGAGTTGTCGAAATTCCTGAACTCATATTCCTTTCCCACCTTCACATCACGGATCTTGCCGTTGGAATCATACTGCTGTTCCTGGGCATCGAGGGCCAAAGTGAAGGAACCGGCGGACTTAAGGTCCACGGCGGTTTGAATGGTCCCTCCCCAAATCTTGGAGGTACCGTCCTCAAAGTAGGTATTCTTGTCCAGCATGGAATTGTAGTTTTCGTTATCGTATCGGGTCCGGTCTTCGGAATATTCGTTGAAATAGGCCCAACCACGGAGTTCGACCGGCCCCGGAAGGTCATAGCTGGTTGAAAACTGCATATTGTACCCCTGAAAATGATTAACTCTTTCGTATTTGGGATTGTTGGCATAAGGGTCGGGGTCGGTTTTGGTATTTTGTTCGGTGCTGGGAGGTATGCCGTAATTACCGTTCACAAAGCCGGCCACCAGTCCCAGGTCCCACTCATCCGTGGGAGAATATCCGATATTACCGAAAATGTTGTTTCGCCGGTTGTCACTGTTGATCCGATCTCCGTCACCCTGTAAGGGTGTCGCCTGAAAATCGTTGGAAAGCGGATAATCATCGCGCGCCGCCATACTGCCGCTTACGAAAAAATCCGCTTTATCAGCGGCACCGCCCACATTAAACCGGCCGATACGGCTGGCCCCTGAACCGACCTCGCCCGAAGCCTTGCCCTGGATACCCTGTGTTCCCTTCTTGGTGATAATATTGATGACACCTCCCAATGCACCCTCACCGTATAGGACCGAACTGGTACCGTAGCTGACCTTGATTTTGGCGATATTTTCGGTCGGAATAATGGTTGGATCAAACTGACCGTCATAGGTTGAGTTGAGTGGTACACCGTCCAGGAGCAAGAGTACATGGCGGGTTCTGAAACCATGGATATCGATCCTTGGAACACCCTCGGCACCGGTTCTTATCTCAACCCCGGGCAGTAACACGAGGGCCTGATCCAGGGTCCTGGCATCCATATTTTCTATATCCTGTGCCGTCACCTCTCGGACGGTCCCGGCCGTCTCCACCACATCCTGTTTGCCGGACACCACCACTTCACCGAGCGTGTAGACACCGGCATTCTCGTTTTCGGTTTCGGCGGCTGTAGCAATAAAGGCAAACCCGGAATGTGCAATAACAACTATAAATAACCAAAGCAAACCCTTAAGACCTTTTCTTTTCATTGTTTTACGTCTTTCCTCCTTCTGGTGTTTTTGACATATCACTCAACACAATTAGAAAACCCGGGCACATCGCCACCGGATAATAGACGCTTGGGTTATATATTGTCAACTGAAATGCTAAAGATGGGAATATTAGGAAGGGAATAGACTCAAATACACAAGGAATAACCGATGACACCCGCCAGATAAGATGCCTTTTTCCTTAAATACGGTTTATGGCTTCCGAAATGGCTTAAAAAGATATTCGAGGCCGTTTACCTTGATTTCATAAACCGTGCGCAGCATATCCCCCAGTTTTCCCTTTGGAAATCCTTTTTGGGAAAACCAGACCACATAAGGCTCGGGGAGATCGATCAACAGCCGCCCCTTGTATTTGCCAAAAGGCATTTTCATTTTGGCCAGTTCAAGCAGAACCGCCGGATCGGGCGTGCATTCGATTTTTTCGTTCATTTGATCCTTTCTTCTGAACGTCCATTATGAAAAGGAGGGATATTTCAGTGGAGGGTCCTTTCATCCCAATCATCGTCATCGTCGTAATCTTCGTCCGGAAACATACCACACATGGCCATGGCTTCATAGACTGCGTCGAGGATGTCTTCATCATCGGATTGGCTCACTTCACTGAGAATATCCGGCGCCTCTTGCGGACGGATGCTCGCCACGGCCTCAATGGCCGCCAGCCGCAAAGATTTGTCCGTCAACTCACTGGTGGCGAGGTTCGCAATGTGCGACCAGGCGGCATCCACCTCCCAGGTCCTCGCGGCGCAGACCGCCTCATAGTGAATATCCTGGTTTTCGTCTTCTAACGCCTCCAAAATCTGGGTATCAAAACCCCGGACATATCGCATGCAAAAGACGGCGGTGAGCCGCCACAAGTCGTCACCGCTGGAATAGGCATCACGAATTGCCTGCTGGTGCCATTCTTGGGGAGCCCGTACCGAGGCCTCCAACGTTCGGCGCCGAACTTCCATGGGAACATCCATATCCATGTAGAGTTCGCGAAGTGACGCCTGGATTTCGTGAAATGTTTCTTCGGAAATGGGCACGGCTTCGGGTTCCTCGAATTCATCAATATAGGCCGTTTCTAAAACCGGTCCCAGAGATATCACCGCCTTTGCGCGGAGGTCCTCCGATTCCTCGCCGTTGCGTACGATGGAAAGTAATGCCTCGGCAAGTTCATCATTGACAACCGTATAATCACCCGCCAGCTCCGCCGCAAGCAGGCGTTCAGATTTATCTTTTTGGTTATCACGAAGAATTCCCAAGAGTACTCTATCCGTACCTTCAGGCCATTCCCAAGGGGGTATATCTTCCAAAATCTTCAGTTCCATATTCTCCCTCCCACGTTTCATTGAAATTGTTCCGCCCCAGCAGGGTCTTTTCGTAGATTTGGTTCTGAATGCGGATGGCCAGGACATTCTGGGTCCAGCCGTATTTGCGGTTCATGCCGAGGTAAAATTCTCTTTCCAGATCATCCTTGCACTTATCCAGAACGATCAGGTTGTGGGTCCATCCAATTTCTGCAACCATTGGCTGCAGTTTTTGGTTTTTCCGGTAACAAAGATAAAATTGACGCATATACCAGATGTTCCTTGCTGAAAAGCCGCTGAGACCTTTGTGGTTTTACGATATTTCATTTCAGTATCGTTCCAACTCATGATTCTCCAGTAAACTGTAATATCCTTTGTGACTGAAAATGATGTGGTCAAGGAGTCTGATGCCGAGGGTTTCACCGGCGGATTTCAATTGTCTGGTAATGGCAATATCGTCTTTGCTCGGCTTGAGGTTGCCGGTGGGATGGTTGTGGGCCACAATGACGGCTGTTGCCCGATCGGTGAGCGGATCCGCAAAGACCTCGCGTGGATGAACCTGTGTTTTGTTGACCAGGCCTACCGATACCGTTCGAACGGCGATGACCTCATGTGCGCCGTTTAGGGAGATGCACAGGAAATGTTCCTGTTTCCGATCCGCCACATGTTGGATCAACGGCAATACATCCGGCGGCAAACCGATCTTGAACCCTTCGGGGCGGATACGGCGACGGGCGAATTCAAGGGCGGCAAGGATGGTGGTTGCTTTGGCCGGGCCGATGCCGTCGATGGATTGGAGCTGCTCAAGGGTGGGGCTGGCGCTGGTATCATCTAAGATTTTCAGGATACGTCCCGCCAGAGTCAATACATCCTGGGCTTGGGTCCCGCTGCCCAGAAGAATCGCTAACAATTCCTTGTCCGACAACGCCTTTGGCCCCTTTTCCTGTAGCTTTTCGCGAGGCCGGGTGAATGTCGGCATCTCTTTCACTTTTTTCATGACATTCCGCCGTTTATCACGCCGCCCACTTTCGTTCCCGGCTGGCATGATCAAATATTAATTCATAAACATTATCGCATTTCTTCTTAAACAGCACGCGGTCGTAGCTATCCGGCAAGTTATCGTCCAAAACCTTCTCAACGGCCGAGCGAACAATCTTTCTTCTTTGGTTGTCTTTAAACCAATCCTGGACCAGCACCTTGGGATGTTCTTCGAGTAATCGATGCAAAAGAGATCTGGCCGCCAACTTGACTGTTTGGGTCTCCGCCCGGGTCATTTTTTCTTTCTTCAACAAATCAAACAGTTCCAGTTCATCCTCAGTCAAACCTTCGCGAACATGCCGCTCGTCTTCTGCCTGCATCTCCTTGGCATGATTCACCAGGTCGTTATAGTAATCCTCGGTAGATGCGCCGCCGGCATTGTAGGCATCGATGATTTCTTGCAATCGTTGGACAAAATCGATGCGGGTCACATTCTGCTGGATCATCTGCTCCAGCTTCCGCTCGATAAAAACCCGCAAATCGGTGATTTCGATATTTTTATAGGACGCATGTTGAAAGTCTTCCTTCAGCTTTTCAAAATCAATTTTACTCAAGTCCCAGGTTTTACCCTTTTGAACGATTTGATACTCAGGAGTTTGTTCACCCGTGGGTCTCCCATCGTAATTGTCAACCACCACGCTTTCATCGAGCAGTTCGGCGATCTTCAAACAAGCGGCATCAATATCCTGCTGCTCAAGGGGGATTGGTGAGCACATAATCAAACCGGCCGAAGCTCTCAAAAGGATCTTCGTAATAGGTGTTGGTCTGTTGAATATCGCCGCGCAGCCCGTTTACCGCGAGGTTCATTTTAGCCAGCTTGACCGTTTCCAAAGTTTTTTCCTGGCCGTAAACAAACAGATCTCCATTACCGTTGGTCAATTCATGGCGGTGACGATCTATAAATTTGGCCGACTGAACAAACATGCCACCGGAACCGCAAGCCGGATCGAATACCGTGCCGCGATGGGGTTCGATGATTTCCACCATCAACCGCACCACTGACCGCGGAGTAAAAAACTCTCCTCCCCCCTGACCTTCGGCCATGGCAAAGTTGCCCAGAAAATACTCGTAGATCTGGCCGAACATATCTCCAGCGGCATCTTCTGGAATGTCGGAAAAATTCTTCAGCAATTGCATGGGGATGGACTTATCGGTGCGGGTGAGCCTGAAATATTCCTCCCGGGGCAAGATCCCTTTGAGCTCCGGCTTATACTCCTCCACGGCCTCCATGGCCTTTTTGATGGCCTTGGCGATATCCTGCTATTCCGGCAGCTTGAGCAGGTAATCATAACGGGCATGGTCGGGCAAATAAAACCCGCACTTCTCAATGGCGATTTCCGATACCGGCTTTTCCCGTCGCGTGCCTTTGAGTTTGGCGTATTGCGTCATAATCGCCTTCTCACTTCGGCGATACTTATTATCCGCGAATTTCAGAAAAATAAGCCCCAGCACCGGCGTTGAATATTCGCTGGATTTAAGGTCGGAGTTCGCTCTGAGCATATCGGCACTCCGCCACAGATCATCTTCAAGTTGTTTCAGCGATTGCGTGTTCATTTAGTTGAATTCTCAGCCATTATTCCAATGAATTACTATTGAATTCAGACATTTAAAAGCGACAAAGCCTCTTCCATCGGAATGGCAGTAATTCTGTCGTCAAGAGTGTATTTCTGATCTCCCGGATAGATGACCCAAAGATGTTCCAATCTCAGGTCTTCAATGGCGATATGCATCGACCGCTTACGCCCAGGCGCATCGGTATACTTGAATTCAAATCCGTACCGCTTCCCTTTAGCCTGCACCATCAAATCCAGCTCGGCGCCGGCATGTGTTGCCCAGAAATAAACATCTCTCACATGGAAAGCCTCGACAACATGCTCCAAAGCAAAGCTTTCCCATGACGCGCCGACTTTCGGATTTCCCTGTAGATCGGACAGGCTTGAAATTTGCAGCAGGCTGTGAAAGAGACCACTGTCTCGAATATAAATTTTAGGTGCTTTAACCTGACGCTTTTTCAGGTTTTCAAACCATGGTGGCAAGACTCGCACCATGTAGGCACCGGCAAGAATATCGAGGTAGCGCCGCGCGGTATTTTCAGCGGTACCGAGAGAACGTGCAAATTCCGCCGCGTTCCACACCTGCCCGTGATAGTGGGCCACCATTGTCCAGAATCGCCGAAGGGTTTCAGCCGGAATGTTGATGCCGAACTGAGGAATGTCCCGTTCAAGAAATGTGCGGATGAAGCTTTCGCGCCACCGAAGGCTTTCATCATCGGAATCGGCCAGAAAAGCTCTCGGTAAGCCACCTCTCATCCACAACCGATCACGGTTTTGCCCCCCGACTTCCCGGAGTTTAAAGCCGGCCAGGTCAACGAATCCGATTCTTCCGGCGAGCGATTCCGAAACACCCTTGATCAAATGCGGTGATGCGGATCCCAACAACAAAAACCTGGAATGATGTTCGGGTCGATCCACGAGCACTCGAAGCAAATCGAATAATTCGGGTTTCCGTTGAACCTCATCTATGATAACGAGTCCGGAAAGATCCTTTAACGTCTGCATGGGCACGGAAAGGCGCTGGATATCAACGGGGTTTTCCAAGTCAAAAAATGTGGACGGCTCCTGTTCAGCCATAAATCGCGCCAGAGTGGTTTTGCCGCACTGGCGCGGTCCGAGCAACGCCGTAACCGGATGAACACGAAAAGAGGCTTTAATTTCTTGGATGGGATTGGGTCTTGGAATCATGTTAGGATATTATATATTGAAAATCTTCATGGCAAGTGAAGATTTTCAAGGAATGAATCACAGTCAAAAACACCTGACCATGTGGGGGAACAGCAGTTTTGTTCTTAATTTCCTGCCATTGACAGTCCTGGCCCTTTTACCTATGCTGTCCATGAAGTTGATCTTTATCAATTGATAATAAAAGTTCGGTGTGATTCCCATGACCGTCATCGACTGGGTCGTACTCTCCATTTACATCATCGCCATTATCGGCATGAGCGCATTTATCGGCCGTCGTCAGAAGTCTCAGGAAGACTATTACCTGGGGGGACGCGCCATGCCGTCCTGGCAGGTTGGTCTCTCCATCATCGCCACGCAGGTGAGCGCCATCAGTCTGGTGGGGGCACCCGCGTTTATCGCCATCAAAGGAAACGGCGGACTCTTGTGGCTGCAGTATGAATTTGCCATCCCCCTGGCCATGATGGGCATCATGCTGATCATGGTCCCCCTCTATCACCGGACCCGGGCCATTACCATCTACGAATATCTGGAGAAACGGTTCGGCCGGTCGACCCGTATGAGCATCAGCGCGGTATTCCTGGTGAGCCGTGGCCTTGGTTCCGGCGTGGCCCTGCTGGCAACAGCCATTGTAACGGCGGTGTGTCTGAAGTGGCCGCTCTGGGAAACCATCCTGCTCATCGGGGGCATATCCATCATCTACACCACCTTCGGTGGAATCGTGGCGGATATCTATTCAGATATTATTCAACTCATCATCCTCTGGGGCGGATCATTGCTGGCCATTGTCATTCTTTTCGGTATGCTGGATAGTGAGGCCCTTTCCCTGTTGAAAAGCGAGCCGCAGCGGCTGCGCGTATTCGACTTCTCCGCCACGGGGTTAGGGGATGGGAAAACCTTTGGATTCTGGCCCATGCTCATCGGTGGTTTTTTCCTTTACCTCTCCTATTACGGGTGCGATCAAAGTCAGGCCCAGAGGCTGCTGACCACCGCCACTCCCAGGGAAGCACAGAAAGCCCTGTTGATGAACGGGGTGCTTCGATTTCTCCTGGTCCTCACCTATTGCGCCTTCGGCGTTCTGCTGATCCCATTTCTGTTAAGCCATCCGGAATTTGCCCATAGATTGCAGGAACAACAGCCCGATTTTCTGGTGCCCTACTTTCTGATGGAATATTTCCCGAAAGGCATACTGGGCATCCTCATCGCGGGATTCTTTGCCGCTTCCATGTCGAGTATCGACAGCGCCCTTAATTCGCTCAGTGCCGCCACTTATCAGGATTTCCTGGTGCGGATATTTCCGAAATTGTCCAACATAACCGATGCCGGCAGAGTGCGCTTTTCACGCTGGCTGACCGTTTTCTGGGGCATTGTGGCCACCGGATTCGCCCTTCAAATGATCGGCGGCCCTGAAACGGTGCTGGAACTGGTCAACAAAATCGGCTCAGCATTCTACGGCCCCATACTGGCGGTTTTCTGGTTGGGCATTCTGACACGGCGTGGGTCCGAATCGGGTGCCATCAGCGGACTCGCAGCCGGTGTTGGGTTTAATATCTTTCTCTGGCAATTCCGCGGCAGCGCGGTGTCCTGGCTGTGGTGGAACGTGTTCGGATTTCTGGTTTCTTTCGGGGTCGGGTATGGATTGAGCACCTTGTCTCCCCCCAAAGACACCGCTGAAGGCTTCATGTTGCAGCATGGAGATCTCGTCACGGAATACCTGTCGGAAAGAAAATACTATTGGATCCTGACGGTCGTTTTTCTGCTCATTCTGCTAATCGGTTTCATTCTACAGAAGCTGCTTTCATCCGGGTAATGAAAATATCTTTCAGGACCTCCACAAAGAATAATTACGCGAAATCTTCTGAAATTCCCCCGATTGACAACCCTGACACTTTCTTCTATTCTGCCG
>JAJDOH010000071.1 GCA_022340265.1 Deltaproteobacteria bacterium
TCTGCTGGTGTGACCCTAGAGGTTACACCTTTACGGCATGGGCATGATTTTCATAGGTTCTTCCTCACAGGAAAGTCCCCAATTGGGAAGGAGGAAGAACTTATGAAAGACTGGCAAAGCTTATCACATGTTAAGTGGGACTGCAAATTCCACGTGGTTTTTGTATCGAAGTATCGTAAGCGTGCAACTATTTCGCTGAAATATGGTTTGACCCAGTCAAGATGTTCTCTACTTTCCAAAAATACTTCTGGGGGAGTTGACTTGTTCAACATTAATTTGTTAGAGTCAAACCATAGGTGATGCTAGCCCTTTAAGCCATGCGTCCTTTTCTCTTTTATATGTCATTTTGCGCTGCGCTCCTTAATTATTCAGTTGATCTGCTGCAACCCTCCTGGTACCTGTGTTTTGATCTGTGATTACTACCTTGGTTCGCCATCTGCATGGCAAAGCTATGCTGTTCCAGATTGGGGCTGCGTCTGCCTGTCATTTCCAAGCCTTTATGAGAGCTCAACGCCAACAGTAAACAAAATGGGAGGTGGCCATGGGATTTCTAGGGAAAATTTTCGGAGGTGGCAATAAATATCCACCGCTTGAGGCAGATACGAGTGCCGCAAAAAACCTGGCAGCTATTAAAGATCCGCTGGAAAAACTGAGTGAGCAGGTAAAAGACCCGATGGAGGTGATTCCTGCCGATGACAGTGCCTTTGTCTTCATTGGTAATCCGCCAAAGAATTTTGGCATGGCCTGGGTCGAAGAAGGCAAGGTTCACAATTTTAAAACCCTTTCCGAAGAAAAGGATGTCCCGCAAAAAAAGTTAATGAAGATTGTGGACGCCTTGGCTGAGGCTTACAAACGAACTGACATCAAAAACAGGTATTCGGCTACAATTGGAGGTAAAATGGTTACTGTAACCCCTTCCCAGGATCTGGGCAGGGAAGTGAAAAATATTTTAGCCAGCGTGTGACTGTGGCAAAGTTATGCTCTGCGAAGAGAGAATGCCGCGGTTAAAGATTCAGATCATTGAGGCTTGAGATGGCAGGAGAGGCCCGCTTCTAGGAAGGAAACGGGCCTTTTCTTTATTTAGGGCTCAAAAGGACATCACTCAAGAGTAGCTATCAGCGTTTCGAATCGGCGAGAGCCTTTCCAAAAATGGCGTATCTGCTATTAATCTCAACCCAGGCTAACACTGTGATATCCTCCTTCCAATGAGCGAATCGGTGTTCATGAGACAAGTGGAATTCAAGTTTTGGGACTTGTTAATATTTCTGATACATCAGGTGGCTGGAAAGTTGAGATTAGAGCCCCTTATATCCGCCGTATGTATTTTGAAACGGCCTTCAGAGGTGTTCAAAGGACCCCAACATCCTGTCTGATGGGCTATTGCCACATGATGTTGACTTTCCTATATTAAACATCCGTCTGGTATTTCAGGAAAAAAGTGAAGAAGAATTAATCTACAATATGTCTTTAACCCTCCCCACCTGCCCATCTTCAAGTCTCACCTTGATGCCGTGGAGATGGGTGGAGGATCGGGTCAGGATGTCCTTTACGATCCCCACCGCGCGTTTGCCCGTGCGCTGGTTCGCTTTCGTGACAATGGAGACCTGCGCTCCCTTTTGGATGTTTTTCCGCTTTTGTCCGTCCACTTCTTCCCAGTCCCCCGTTTCTTGTCCGAACTACTTAATTTTTCGGATTTTTTCTCCGCATACCCCATGGAGACCCTTTTGCCGTCCAGACTGGCCCCTTTCATGGACTTCATGACACGGTCTGCCCAATCGACATCCACTTCCAGGAAGGAAAATTCTCTCATCACCTCTATTTTTCCGATTTGATTGGAGCGGATACCGGATTTGTCACACACCAGCCTCGTGATGGCCCCCTTTTGAATGTTGTCCAACTGGCCCATATTGAGAAACAGCTTTTGTGTCTGCGTCAGCTCTTTCGGCGAATACGTTAATGTTCTCTTTTCGGTGGGGTTCCTTTTTCCCGTTGATCCTCTTTTCTGAGGGGTGCGGGCGTTGATGTCTCCGGAATCCTTGTAATAATCAAGGAAGCGATTGAATTCAATGGATACGAAATGCTGAATCAGTTGTTCCTTTGTAAGCCCGGCAAGGGTTTCGTATACGGGCGGGAGAAAGGCGTCAATTTCTTCGTGGTTGACGTCAACGTCCACCAGCTTTTCCACCATTGTGTAGAGTTGCTTTTCGCAGACGGCCCGGCCGCTGGGGACTTTTTCGTGCTGGAATCGGACACCGGTCACCTGTTCCACGTGGGCCAGTTTTCGATTTTCACGGGTATTCATGAGAACGATTGAAGCGCCCGATTTTCCGGCCCGTGCGGTTCGGCCGCTTCGGTGGGTATAGGCACCCGGCTCGTCGGGGAGATTGTAATGGATGACATGGCTGATATCATCCACATCCAGGCCGCGGGCAGCCACGTCCGTGGCCACGAGAATCTGTAGGCTCCTTTCCCTGAAGCGTCCCATGACGTAATCCCGCTGTGTCTGGGAAAGATCCCCGTGAAGGCTTTCAGCGTTGTATCCGTCTCTGATCAATTTTTCAGCCACAGCTTGGGTTTCTTTCCGGGTCCTGCAGAAAACCAGGCTGAAAATATCCGGATGATAATCGATGATCCGTTTGAGGGCGGGATAACGGTTTTTTTCCAATACCACGTATTTAAAATGGGAGATATTTGAGGCGCCGCTGTTTTTTCTCCCAACGGTAATTTCCACGGGGTCTTTCAAATAATTTCGTGAAATCCTCGCCACCGGTTCCGTCATGGTGGCTGAAAACAGCCAACTTCTTTTTGCTGACGGGGTTTGAGCAAGTATTTCGTCCAGGTCCTCCTGGAACCCCATGGTCAGCATTTCATCTGCTTCATCTAAAACCACATAATCGATCTCGTGAAGATTAACGATGCCCCTTTTGGTCAAGTCCAGAAGCCGACCCGGCGTAGCCGCAATAATCTGGGCGCCTTTTTTGATTTGTCGGATCTGGGGTTCCATGCCGGCGCCGCCGTAGACAGCGACAATTTTGGCATGCTTCACATAACGACTGTAACGGGTCAAATCCTTTGAAATCTGAACGCACAGTTCACGTGTGGGGCACAGGATCAGACCTTGAACCCGTGACTTTGAAAAATCGATTAATTGGAGCAGGGGAAGTCCGTATGCCGCTGTTTTGCCGGTTCCGGTCTGCGCAAGGCCCACCATGTCTCGCCGGTTTTCAAGAAGGGCGGGAATGGCTTTTTTCTGTATGGGTGTGGGTTCTTTATACCCCAGATCCTGAACTGCTTTAATGATGTGTTCCGCCAAACCTAATGTTTCAAAATCCATTGTCGATAACGCTTAACCTTTCCCTTACAGGAGACCAAATGCCGACTGTCAAAACGCGGTATTCAGCTCATTGATATAGTTAAAAATATTTGAGAAATAAGATAGATAGTAAAATATCAATGTCAATTTAAAGTTTTGGGGAATTTTAGGTTAATTCTTGACAAAACTTATGGGAATCGCTGCTTCTTACTGCTTGACTCATCACTGCATTTCTCATAGAATCCTAACACATTTGGGCCGGATCAAAAGCAAGTTCAGAAAGCGGGGGCTTTAATGGAATAATGTCACCTCCTTTTGATTTGGCTTTTTAATTAAGATCTGTTTTTCAGTCCCTTCCCGCAAAAGGAGATGAATGAGATGCTTCAAAACAAAGTAGGATACGATATTATCCAGAAAATCGGCGGTGTTTCAACCATCGATGAGGCTTACGGGGTTTTTGAAAAAAGGATGGATGCAGTTAATCTCGCCAAAATCCGTAAAATCAGGAATGCCGAAGCCCTCATAAAAATCGCCAACGCCATTTTAGTGTGCGGGCCCGATGATATTTTCGTGAATACCGGATCGAGCGAAGATGTTCAGAAAATCAGGGAAATGGCGCTAAAAAAGGGTGAAGAAGCGCCGTTGGCAATGGAAAATCACACCATTCATTTTGATCTGGCGAAGGAGCAGGGACGTATCATCGACCGCACCTTTTACATCGCCAACCCGGACGAAGAGATCAGTTCCCTGGCCAACCGAATGGATCGGGATGATGCCTTAAAAGAGGTTCAGGATAAGATGGGCGGCATCATGAAGGGCAAAACCATGGTGATCGGGTTTTACAATCGCGGTCCCGTGGGTTCCAAAGGGGCCAATCCGGCCATTGAAGTTACCAGCTCACTGTATGTGTGCCACAGTGCGGAGCTCCTTTACCGGAACGTTTTTGACCACTTTGATGAGGAGGTGGACCGGCTGGGTCACTTCTATGCCAACATCCACAGTGAAGGATTGAATCGGACGGAAGATCTGCCCAATGCCCGCGTCTTCATGGATCGCAGTTTCCAGACCACCTACAGCATGTACTGTACCTACGCGGGTAACACCCTGCTGCTCAAAAAAGGAAATCACCGGTTTTCCGTGGACAGAGCCGTTTATACCAATCGCGGCAATGAACTGGCGGAACACATGTTCATAACAGGCATTGACGGCCCCGGCAAGAAACGGGTGACCTGGTTTGCGGGAGCGGCTCCCAGCGGTTGCGGCAAGACCACCACGGCCATGGCCGGCGCCCATTTCCTGGGTGACGATCTGGCCCAGATGTGGATTGAAGCGGATGGCACGGTACGTTCCATCAACCCGGAGGCGGGTATTTTCGGAATCGTGGAGGATGTCAACCGTGAAGGGGATCCGCTTTTGATGGATTGCCTGCGAAAACCCGGTACCGAAGTGATCTGGTCCAATGTGCTCATTGACGATGACAAGGTTCCCCACTGGGTGGGCAACGGGGAGACACCCCCCAAGAAAGGGTTCAACTTTCAGGGACCCTGGGAAGAGGGAATGGTGGATCAAAACGGCAAGCCGGTGCCCATGAGTCACCCGAACTCGCGATGTACCTTGGAGGCAACGGCGCTGTCCAATTGTTCGGATCGTTTTGAAGACCCCGCGGGAGTTGAGACCAGCGTGATTACTTACAGCGGTCGGGACAGTAACACCATGCCACCGGTCTGGCTGGCCGCTACGCCGGATCACGGCGTGGTTATCGGTGCTTCCATCGTTTCCGCGGCAACGGCCACCGAAGTGGGTGCCACGGGCGTTAAGCGCGCTCCCTGGGCCAACGCACCCTTTATTCCGGGTGCGCTGGCGGACTACATGGATGCGCAGTTTAAGTTTTTCAACAGCAATAATATCGACGATAAAAAACGCCCCATGCTGGCAGGCCTCAACTATTTTCTGACCCATGAAGCCCGGGGGGGAGAATCCAAGAAACTGCTGGGTGAAAAGCGGGATGTGAAGGTATGGCTGGGGTGGCTTGAGAGAAGATTCCACGGGGATGTGGATGCCATTCTGACCCCCATGGGGTATCTCCCGAAATACGAGGATCTGAAACAACTGTTCAACGATATCATCCATAAGGAATACCCGGAAGATCTGTATGTCAAACAGTTTTCACTTTATGTTGACAACATTGTGGCCCGCCTGGACCTGCAGAAGGAGGCCTATGGAAAAGAAGCCAATGTACCGCCCCGTCTTTTTGAGATCCTGGATGAGCAGAAAGTAGGGTTGCTGGCCCTCAAAGAAAAATTCGGAGCCGTTGTCACACCTTCCCAGCTCATGGCGTGATGGTTGTTTAATAGCCAAGACTCAAAATCCCGATGAAAAGGGCAGGGCGCAAGTTGACCGCTTTGCCCTTTTTTTTGGCTTCCGCAAACGGTGAACGCTTTTTTCTTGCCGCGAACATGAAACATGATGGCATGACGCCTTTTGCAAAAGGATCAATTCTTGGAAGGTCTTATCTTGATAAGGAGGATGATATGCAGACAAACCGCATCTGTGATCTTTTGGGGATTCGGTACCCGATCATTCAGGCACCCATGAATTGGGTGAGCGGCGTTTCGCTGGCCGCTGCCGTTTCAAACGCGGGAGGCCTGGGAACCCTGGGGCCCAACGCGGGGGAAAAGGAGAGGACGCG
This sequence comes from Deltaproteobacteria bacterium, assembly GCA_022340265.1. Taxonomy (GTDB): domain Bacteria; phylum Desulfobacterota; class DSM-4660; order Desulfatiglandales; family Desulfatiglandaceae; genus NaphS2. The sequence goes on from JAJDOH010000071.1 coordinate 6,003, forward strand.
GGACCCTTTGGTCAGTGCCGAAGGCGTTCGAAGGCGGATCAGGGAAATGAAACGGCTCACGGAAAATCCCTTTGCCCTGAACATTCCGGTGGGTTTCACGGAGAAGGAGCGCCTTCATTCGGAGAAAACGGTTCAAGTGGCCCTGGAAGAGGGTCTGCCCGTTGCCATCGTCAGCGTGGGCAGCCCCAATGTTTATACGGATGTTCTCAAGAAGGGAGGCACCAAGGTTTTTCATGCGGTTTCCACCAAGGAGCATGCCCTCAAAGCGGAAAGCATGGGGGTTGACGCCGTTATCTGCGAAGGGTTTGAAGCCGGTGGGCACAAGGGCTTTACGGAACTGACCACCTTTGTCCTGGTCCCCATGGTGGCGGATGCGGTGAAGGTGCCGGTGGTGGCCGGTGGCGGTATCGGAGATGTACGGGGCCTGCTGGCGGCACTGATGCTGGGCGCGGACGCGGCCTATATGGGGACAAGGTTTATGATGGCGGCTGAATCGAGTGCCCACGCCCATGTCAAGGAGACGCTTCTTGGAGGTGATGATGTCTGTACCGTCAGTCTCAAAAAACGGAAAATGCTGGCCAGGGATTTCAGAAATCGGTTTTCCGAGGTCTATTCTCATATGTTGGCGAATGGCGCTTCCGTCGATGAACTGGAAACTTTTCTCGCGGATCATTCCCAATACCATTCCCAGTTCCTGGGGCATGCGGATATGGCTGAGATCTGTTGCGGGCAGGTGGCCGGGCTTGTCAACGAGATCGAAGGCGCCGGAGATATCATCCATAAGTTGGTGGAAGCGGTTGGTTTTCACATAGAGATCTTAAAAGAAAAGGCAAGACCTTTCGGGTTGTAGGGTGAGGGCGCAGGACCTTCAGAGGAGATGAAGATGGGTGAAACCGATTTTTTTCCCGTGGAACATGAAACCGGGGATAAGAGAAAAGGGTGGGTGGCATCCCATGACGGTGCCCGGATCTACGTGGAAACAGCCGGGAGCGGCACCCCGATCCTCCTGGTCCACGGCTGGACCATGAGCGGCCGGTTCTGGTGCCGGCAGATGGCCGGGCTGTGCGACCGTTATCAAGTGGTGACCATGGATCTGCGGGCCCACGGAAATTCGTCCAAGATCCTCCAAGGGCACACCATGGAAAGCTATTCAAAGGATATTCATGCGGTGGTCACCGCGCTCGATCTCACCAAAGTGATCCTGGCGGGGTGGTCCCTGGGCGGGCCCGTGGTTCTGGAATACTGGCGCCGTTTCAGGGATGACGGGGTTTCCGCTCTGATACTGGTGGAGATGACGCCGTTTCCCTTTTCCCCGGGGAAATGGAATACCCATGCACTGAAAGGGTATAATGTGGACGGCATGCACGCTTCCTTCAGCCGTCTGCAGGCGGAGCCGAAAGCTTTTGGAGAGAGGTTTATCAACAGTATGTTTAAGGACGGGGTTGCGCCATCCGACGATATGGGATGGATGCTTCCTGAATATCTGAAAACGCCCACACCCGTGGCTGTGGCGGCCTATTCCGATTATTTGATGGGAGACTACACGGGTGTGCTAAAATGTGTTTCCGTCCCGAGCCTGGCCATTTACGGAGACGCTTCATATCTTTGTTTCGGTCCCGAAACGGGCCGGTACGTGACGGACCTTATTCCCCGTTGCCGACTGGAGATTCTCGATCAAAGCGGCCACATGCCCTTTTATGAACAGCCGGACCGGTTCAACCAAATGGTCAGTGAGCTGGCCCTGGAAATTGCTTAGAACCGCTAGAAGCTTCTTTTATGGATCGAATCGAAGCATCGGCATTTACTCCAGACGAGTGGAAATCAAAAAAATCCTTGATTGCTGACTACGCCAAAAACGGCGTTTCCGTTTGACATATGGTAGCGGCGAACCCAACGCTCAATTAGATGCCTAGAGGTCATGTGGTTTCCTTTCCAGTTTTAAGCGCCAAAGCACAAAATGACCTGGCTGGGATGTTCCGATTCAGGCTCTGAGTGGCCGAGCCAGTAGAATTAGGGGTGACGGGAATGAACGCATGTTTGATTTTTTGAAAGACCTGGATAAGGACATATGCGACGCCCTTCTGATCCAGCTACGCAACCTGTGGACACATCCATCCACCGCCATTGAGGGCAACACCTTGACCCTGGGGGAGACGGTGTTCGTTCTTGAGGAAGGCCTTACCGTATCCGGTAAACCTTTGAAAGATCACAGAGATATTGAAGGGCGTTGACGCTTATGATGAATAACCCCGTCCCGGGAAGAATTGAAATCGGTGTCATTGCCGACACCCACGGGCTTTTGCGTCCGGAGGCCGTCCATTTTATGACAGGGTGCCACACCATTTTGCATGCGGGCGATGTGGGTAAGGAAGCAGTGTTGGCGCGATTGAGCGCCATCGCGCCCACCTTTGCGGTCCGAGGCAATGTGGATCGGGATCCCTGGGCGCGGAAACTGCCCCATAGGGAGGTGGTGGAGATCGGGAATCGGAGTTTCTATCTCATTCACAACCTGGAAGACCTGGATCTGGATCCGTCCGGGGGATTCGATGCCGTCATCTTCGGACATTCCCACATCCCTAAAAACTATTGGAAAAAAGGCGTGATCTATTTCAATCCGGGAGGAGCGGGGCCCAGGCGATTCAGATTACCCACTTCCGTCGGGCGAATCGTCATCCGGAACGGTCGCCTTGAAAGCTGTTCGATCACCTTTCTGTGAGGACCCTCACCGTTCTCTCAATAGGTCCTGGTTCGTACGTGTATAAGGGTTTCAACGACCACCAGCAAGAGTCCGAACCAGACCAGGGTAAACGTGACCAGCCTTCCCGGCGGAAAACCTTCGCTGTAAATCCAGTAGCCCAGTAGCCCTATGAGCGTGGGCGCGATGTATTGCATCATGCCAACGATGGAATAGTTGAGTCTCTTGGTGGCCCCGATAAACCAGATCAGCGGCAGGGTGGTGACCAGTCCCGCGGAAAGCAGCAGCCAAAAGATCAAAGGCCCCTGGTTCAGGAACGCCATGCGATTTTCTGAAGCCAGATAGAACAGGTATCCGACCGCAAAGGGCATCAGCAACAGGGTTTCGATGAGCAACCCTTCGCTGCCGCCGATATCGACTTTTTTCCGGATCAAACCGTAGATGCCGAAAGTGCCGGCCATGATCAAGGCCAGTGTGGGAAACTGACCGAACCGGAACACTTCCTGGGATACGCCGACGGCGGCCAGCAAAACGGCGATCATCTGGATTCGGGAGAATTTTTCCTTCAGGATAAGGGCAGCCAAAGCCACATTGACCAGAGGGTTAATAAAATAACCGAGACTGGCTTCAAGAATTCTGCCGTTTAAAACGGCATAGATATAGGTCAGCCAGTTAATGGTCAATAGCGTGGCGGCAAGGCCTAGGATCAGTCCATGCCGTTTGAACTGCAACAGGGCGTTTTTCAGGAACTTCCGGTTGATGATCAGCAGCAATCCCGCCAGGATGAACGTTGACCAGATAATGCGGTGGCTTACGATTTCAAGGGGGGAAACAGACGAGATGGCTCTGAAATAAAACGGCGTCAATCCCCAGAACATGAACGCGGAAACGCCCAGCAAGAAACCTGTCTTTTGATCCTGGCGCATCTAGGGAAGGGTTTCCATCCTTTCTGTTTCCGTTTGGGTTCGGCGTGTCCCTAAGAGTTGTGTTGGTAAAGGTGGACATCCTGCTGGGGATAGGGGATGCCGATTTCTTCGGCGTCAAACCGCTTCTTGACCGCTTCGGTGGTGTCCCAGAAAAATCCCCAGTAGTCGCCTGATTTTGTCCAGGCCCGCACCGTGAAATTCACGCTGCTGTCGGCCAGTTCGGATACGGCGATTACCGTTTCCTGATCTTTCAGCACCCGTGCGTCCGCTTCGATGATTTCTGAGATGACGGATCGCGCCTTATCGATATCGTCGTCATACCCGATGCCGAAGGTCATATCAACCCGACGGGTTCCCTTGGATGAGAAATTGGTGATTTTGTCGCCGAAAATTTTAGAGTTGGGAACGATGACCGTCTTATTGTCGACGGTCTTGAGCTGGGTGGTGAAAATTTGAATCTCTTCCACCGTACCACTTGTTCCCCCACCCTCGATAAAATCGCCCAGTTTGAACGGTCGGAAAATAATCAGCATGATACCGGCGGCAAAGTTGGACAGAGATCCTCTCAACGCCAGACCGATGGCGAGACCCGCGGCGCCCATGACGGCGATGATGGATGTGGTCTGAATACCCAGGTTGCCCAATGCCGCAATGATCACGAAGGCCAGCATGGCCACATATGAAAGATTGCACACGAATGAAATGAGGGTCTGTTCCACATTGCTTCGTGTCATGATGCGACGCAGCAGATTTCGAATCCCTTTGCTCACCCAGCGACCGATGATGAATATGGCCAGGGCACCTATCACCCGAATGCCGTAAATAGCCAGAATTTCTTTGATCTGAACTAAAAAGTCCTCCATTTTTCACCCTCCGTTGGTAGCGATTTCTAAATGATTGTATAAATTACACCTAAACTCCCGGGGAAAGAAACAAAAAATGATTCCTTAACCACAATCTCAATTTCCGATTCCTCTTTTGAAACTTTAATCCGCGGCTCAAAAATCTGGTTAATGGGGGCTGCCATATACATATTTTCAAAAACCCGAAAATGTTCATTGTCCATCTCCCATCGATTCAAACGCACCAATTTTAATGCTTTCAGTCTCTTTTAACATAAAAGAGCGGCATTTAAAAATGATTTAAGTTTATAAAAAGATAGAGCGGAGTGGGGGGATCTATATTTAAATCACATTAGGGTGGCAAAATATGCGGTCTATGCTTAACATGTCAATCTATCCAAGAATTCGATATTCTGACCGTTTAAGAGTGCCGCCAAAACCAGAGGCAACAGAGAGACGATGAAACCACTAAGTTTATCCGAAATCGAAAACACGCTTTATCTTCTGAACTACCGATGGAACCTGCAGGCGTTGGCCATGTGGCAAGGAGACCGAATTCCTTTCAAGGCCTACGAACTCTACGAAGGTTATGACGATTTCATCAATCTTGAAACGCTCGCCCGTATTAAGGAAGTTGCAGGCGAGACAGAAAAAGACCGGCTGCAATTTGCATTGATCGATCACTACCTGCAGCGGGCACTACTGCCCCACGAAAATGAAATGAGGGCCTGGACGAGGGGTGCGACGGCCCAGGTCGTGGGGGAGAACATCCACTTCAGGGAGATCATCCCTTGGTGTCAGAATTCCAGTACCTATGAAAAACGGCAGTTGCTTCAAAAAGAGACCACCTCTTTGTGCAAATTCTTAAAACCCTTTGCGGTCAATTATTGGAAAATCCTCTTAAAGATCCTGGCTGATGATCTGGGTTATGGGAATTACGTGGCCTACTGCGGAGATAAGAAAAGAATTGATTATTATTTTTATTATGGATACTTAAAAGACATATTGAATGAAACGGATGAAATGTATTTTGAGGCTATGGAACGATGGTGCTTGGAACGCTTCAAACGACCCCTTTCCGAACTGACACGGTTTGATTCCATCAACCTGCTCAGTCTCAAACAATTTGATCATCTCTTTCCCGGCAAAGCACTGGATATATTGACCCCCTTTTTTAAGAACTGGTCCATCGATCCCGCCAACACGCCGGGACTGACACTGGAACTGGGTAACGAAGAGGGCAAGAGCGCCCAAGCCATCTGTTTGATGTTGCAGGTGCCGGAGGAGGTCTATGTACTGTTGCGTCCGGAAGGCGGATGGGGAGATCTGGAGACGCTGTGGCATGAGTTGGGGCACGGTCTCTCGGCTGTTTTCACCTCTCCCCATCTTCCCATGGTGACGAGGGACATGGGCACCTCTTTTGCCCTGTCGGAAGCATTTGCCTTTCTGATGCAGAATCTGTCCCTTTCAACCCCTTTTCTGGAAAAATATCTGGACATCTCACCTCGGAATTCGAGAATCATCTCCTATCATAAAACGTTAAAGGACATTGCCATGTTCAGACGGTATGCAGCTAAATTCGTTGCGGAATATGACATGTTTGCAAAGGGGGATCTTTCGGACGGAGCGCCCTACGCACGAATCATGAAACGCTACACCGGCTTTTACTATCAACCGGAAAGCCATCTTTTCGATCTGGTCCCCGAGCTGTACTGTCTGGATTATGTACTGGGCTGGATGGCGGAAAACGTGATGGAAATCCATCTGGCGGAACGGTTGGGAAGCCGTTGGATGTTTGATCCTGAAGCGGGGCGGATTCTCAAAGCCTGGTGGGCTCAGGGAAATCAATATGATCTGCCTCGGTTCCTCGCCCAAAACCGCTTGGGTGAAATGGGTGCCGAAGCCATGGTAAAACGGTGGAAGGAAGGGTTGGAATAGCGGGGCTTTGTTGGTAACGAAACCCCATATGTTGTGTTTGAAACTTTATTGACATTGAAAGCCATCTTCCCTACAGTTTCCCATAAAAAAATTGCTCTTATGATTTGGGGATTTTTTTAAAAACCTCTTAAAACGGCTCAATTTCTCTTTGGAAATATAATCGGAGACGACTTCCATGGAAATCAGGCATACAGCCAGCGGGCAGAACGATTTGTCCACGAAAATCTATTTCAGTGATGAGAACGGATTTGAGGTTGCGTCCGTAATTGTCATGGGGAAAAAGGATGCGGTTCTTCTGGATGCGCAGTGGACATTGTCCAACGCCCATCGCGTGATTGCCGAAGTTTTGGAAACCGGCAGGAATCTCACCACGATTTATCTTACCCATGCGCATCCGGATCACTACTTTGGTGCCGGCGTGATCGCTCAAGCCTTTCCCAATGCGCGGGTTGTGGCCATCCCCTCCGAGGCCGATATCATCAACAAACAGTTTTTCGGCAAAGTCGAGCATTGGGAAGGGATCATCGGATCTCAAAATGTCTGCAGAGTGGAAACCAATGTCGCATCTTTGAAAGAAGACTACTTTCTACTGGAAGGCCAGCGCCTCGAAATTATCTCAAAAGTAATGGGCGACATGAGATACAATACAATGGTCTGGATACCTTCGATCAAGACGCTGTATGGAAGCGACGTGCTGTTCAACCAGGCGCATCCTTTCACCTGCGAACTCACCCGGGAAGAACGCAAACAGTGGATTGCCGATGTTGACAGGATCGAGACAATGGGAGCCGAGATCATCATTCCGGGCCATCAGAAACCGGGGATGCAGTTCGACGGGAGTTCTCTCGATTTCACGCGGGAATACATCCGGGCAACGGAAGAGGAACTCGTAAATACGGAAAGCGTCGGGGAATTTTATTATGCCATGGCGGAACGATTCCCCGATGCCAATCTTACGCGTCTCAGCAATGGCATGAACGCGGCCGTTTTCAAAGGCGGTCTGGATTGGAAATGGCGGGAAATTGAATAGCGGGTAAAATGAGATACAGGAGCACTGTTGCAGCGTAAGAAGAGGAAATCTTCCCATTGGCAGATCACCTCAATATTTTTCCCGGAACCGCACCGGCCGCCACAACCTGCCGTCATGCCAGAGTCTGGAAAAGGGCTCTTCAGGGGTCAGAACATATTCATCCAGCCGGTTCCTTTCGATTTTGATCTGTTCATGATGATACATGGGGTCCCACGGTTCCAAGATCATGACGCCCCGCGCCATGGGCACCACCCGTGGTTCAATGGGATCCCCCCAGGACCGTTTTGAGGCCGCATTCAGCAGGTCATCGGCGTGGGCATGGACCAGGAGTTGGTTTAGTGTGGCCATTCCGGGAGGTGTGAGTGGTACTTCTCCGGACAAGTTTCCGATCAGGGCGTCTTTAGGGGTGGTCCAAATGCCGTCGGTGGCTTCTTCTCCGTCCGGACGACAGATCTGGCTTTCCGGCATCAAGGCCACAAAGAATCGCGTGTCGTACCGGTGCGGCATCTGTTTGGGGGTTATCCAGTGGGACCATCTGTGCAGCTTTGAGACCGCCAGAGCCCAGTTTTTCTCCATGGCATGGGCCTTAAACCAGTCTGGCCCCAGGCTGGCCCGGACTCCCGGATTCAAAAGGGGGCAGAGATCAAGGGATGCGGACCCGTTTTCGTTCACCAACAAAACGCCTGCTTCTTCAAAGGTTTCCCGGATGGCGGCGATGACAAAAGACAGGGTGTCCTCCGTTGCAAGGGGATCGGTCCCCAGTTCCCGCTGTAACGTGGCGAGACTGATATCCACATGATGGCGCCAGAAGTCAAGACCGTAATCTTCCGGATCCACCATGCCGCCCGGAAAAACATAGGTTCCCGGCATGAAACGACTTTTTGGACTTCTTTTAAGGAGATAGACCTGAAATCCGTTCCGGTGCGGTCTGATGAGGATCACGGTGGCCGCCGGAAGGGGCCGGGCTGGTTCCTTTTTCCGAATGGACATCAATTCACTCCGGACTCTGTTTGCAAAGGTGCAGGTTCCGCCACGAAGTGCCGGGAGTCCTTCTCCAAGTTCCAAGCGAGTCCCTGAAAACCGTGGGTTGACTGCATGATCACATCCTTTTGGATTTCATTGGATCCGGTCTTTCAAGTTTCGATAGAGGCCACGGAACTGGTGATAGGTTAGCCCCAGAATCTCCGCCGCTTTTTTCTGGTTGTGCCGGGCCAATTTGAGGGCCCGGTTCAGCATGCGAACCTTTAATTCCCGCACCGCTTCCTGAAGTGGCATACTGACAAGCGCATCCATGGCAGCGGCTTTCGGATCAGGCAAAGCATTTGAAGCATCCGTCTCATCTCGGCTCATTTGTAATTTCACAAAGGGATCAAAAACGATCTCTCTTATTTCCGCGTCGTCGCTTCGATACACGGCTCGTTCCACCACGTTTTTGAGTTCTCGAATGTTCCCCGGCCATGGGTAGTTTTCCAAAAGTTCAAGGGTCCGAGGGGTGAAGAACGGTGTCTCCGTACGTTCCATTTCAAAAGCCATTCTGGATGCAAAATGATTGGCCAGAAGGGGAATGTCTTCGATTCGCTCCCTTAAGGGCGGAAGAAAAATTACCTCGAATGAAAGCCGGTCCAGAAGGTCTGTCTTGAATTTTCTCTCCTTTGCGCGTTTTGCCAGGTCAACATTGGTGGCGGCCACCAGACGGACGTCCACTTCGATGCTTCTGGCGCTGCCGACGCGCTCAAAGGTGCCGTATTCCACCAGCCGAAGGGTTTTTTCCTGTACTTCAAGGGGCATGTTGCCGATTTCATCCAGGAAAAGGGTCCCCTCATGGGATGCTTCAAACCGGCCGGCCCGCCGTCGTTCCGCCCCGGTGAACGCCCCTTTTTCGTACCCGAACAACTCCGATTCGATAAGGGATGGGGCCAGGGCCGAACAATTTAAAGCCACCAGTGGCCCTTTCCAGCGTTTCGACAGGAAATGGATACGGGTGGCTGCCAACTCCTTGCCGGTTCCCCGTTCTCCCAGAAGCAGTACCGGCCTGTCGATGGGGGCAACTCTGGAGAGCTGTTCCTGGAGGTTCAAGAAAGATTCGGATTGCCCCAGGGCGTCATGGGATCTCGATAGGGACTCTGGGGATGCGGGATTTTGTGAAAGTCTTCCGTTATGTGTCATGGCGTAAAAAACCATTTTTATTGGCATAAAAAGCGATATGTTGGCTATTATGGCCATATTGTTTTGATTTGTCAACCGCTTAACTTGTTGATTCCCTTTGAAATTGGAAAATAATGCATATTTGGCACGGATTCTGCTCATCAACTTGGCAATTTGGAAAATTAAAATGTCATATTTAAAATTGGAGGAAACAAGATGGGAATTTTTACACGCTTTCGGGATATTGTCAGCTCAAATATCAATGTCATGCTGGAAGGGGCCGAGGACCCGGAGAAACTGATTAAACTGATGATCCGTGAGATGGAGGATACCCTGGTTGAACTGAAAGCTTCCTGCGCGGGCGTCATCGCCAGGGGTGCAACGACGAGGCGTCAACTGGAGGAAATAAAAGAGCGCGCTGCTGTCTGGGAGGGGCGTGCGCAACTGGCGGTCAACAAGGGGCGCGATGATCTGGCACGGGAAGCCTTAATGGAAAAACGTAAATATGCTTCACGCGCCGAAGATCTGGAGCATGAGCTTTCCGAATTGGATGCGCTGGTGAGGCATTACCATGATGATATACAACAATTAGAGGAAAAACTGCAAAAGGCGCGTGAAAAGCAGCGGATTCTGGTACAGCGACATATTCATGCGGTGCGAAAGCGCCGCGCCCAGGAGGACATCCGTCGCATTGAAAGCACCGATGCGGTAATGAAATTTGAAGCCTTGGAAAATCGTATTGAACGGATGGAGGCGGAAGCGGACCTGGTGAATTACGGTAAGAAACCGACCCTTGAGGCTGAATTCGAAGGGCTGATGATGGATGATGAAATTGAAAATGATCTGAAGCGGCTCAAAACATCCATGAATCACGGAGAAGAGAGGGTTTCACAATAATGCATGGTGCAATCATTGTGGCAATCATATTTGGCGGACTGGTATTGTGCCTGGCCATCATCGGCGGGACGATATTGTTGGGGGTCAAAATCAAAAAAGGCGGCCTGTCTCCCAGGGATCAGCGGTCCCGAACGGAGGAAACACGCATGATCCAGGAGATTTATCAGGGGCTCGAACGCATGGAGCAGCGGATTGAAGCCCTTGAAACCATCATTTTAAAAGGCCGGGGAAAGGATGACGTGCGATGAAAAGATGGATGAAACAGAATTTTCGAGGAGGCTTTTACCGCTCCAGAAACGGCATTATTCTGGGCGTGATACGGGGAATAGCGGAATATTTTGATTTTTCCGTTTTCTGGGCAAGGGTCATTACCGTTTTGCTTTTTCTGTTCAGCGGTTTTTGGCCAATGGCAGGGCTCTACCTTCTGGCTGCGCTGATCATGAAACCGGCACCCGTCCTTCGTATCGACAGTGACGACGCCGGTGACTTTTATGACAGCTACATCCATTCAAGATCCCGTGCCGTGGATCGGCTCAAACGTCGATACGACCATATCGAACAGCGTATCCGGCGAATGGAGGATGCTGTGACATCACGTGATTATGACTGGAAAACGCGTTTCGATGTTTAACCAGAACAAAAGCAGGGCCCACAAGAAATGAACGGGACTGTGGGATCAGTTCGCCCGCTTCTCGGCGCCCATTTCTCCATCGCGGGCGGTCTTCACAAGGCATTGGTTACGGCCAAAAAATACGGCTGTACGGCGGTCCAGATTTTCACCAAGAACGCCAGTACCTGGAAAGAACGGATTCTGACGAATCAGGATATTGAGGCTTTTGATCGGGCGAGACAGGAAACCCGTATTGTCGCCATTGCTTCGCACTCTGCTTATCTGATCAATTTAGGCTCTCCGGAACAGAAGAAATTCGACTTGTCCTGTAACGCGCTTGCCTGCGAAATGGCGAGGTCTTTTCAGCTCGGTATTCCGTGGGTGGTTCATCACCCGGGCGCCCACATGGGATTCGGTGAAGTCGAAGGCATCATCCGGATCGCCCAGGGTATCAACCGGGTATTCAATGAAGACGATGGGGGCGGGCCGTTACTGCTGCTTGAGACCTGCGCCGGTCAGGGAACAACCCTGGGGCATACCTTTGAACAACTGGCATCCATCACCGAAAAGGTGGTTCGGAATGAACGGATCGGCTTCTGCCTCGATACCTGCCACATTTTCGCTGCCGGTTATGATATCCGTACCGAAGAAACGTACCATGAGACCATGAACGCCTTCGAAAAAATTCTGGGTCTGGACCGGCTCACGCTGGTTCACCTAAACGATGCGAAGCGGAATCTGGGTTCCGGGATTGACCGCCATCACCACATCGGAAAGGGTAAAATCGGTCTTAAAGGGTTTTCACTGATCATGAACGATGAGCGTCTGGCCCATATTCCGAAAATTCTGGAAACCCCGAAAAAAGAGGGTTTGATTGATTGGGACCGAAGGAATCTGAAGGCCTTGAGGTCCCTCCATAAGCAGGATCACCCATAACTTTCGACCATCTGCCTATTTTTCCAGCAACGTGACCCCGCAACACATCTCTTCCATTGAAATCACACCCCCGCCATTTTCGATCAGCCCCACACGGGCATCTTTCACCTGCCTGGGGCCTGCTTCATTGCGCAATTGGGTGACGATTTCATACATCATGGAAAGGCCTGTGGCACCGATGGGATGTCCTTTGGACACAAGACCGCCGGAGGTGTTGATGGGAAGCTTTCCGTCCAGGGCCGTAGCCCCGGAGCCCACAAATTTACCGCCTTCACCCACGGGGCAGAAGCCCATCATTTCCGCCTGGTAAATTTCACAAAAACTGGTGGCGTCATGGACTTCGGCCACATCGATGTCACCAGGGCCCAGTCCGGCCATCCGGTAGGCCTCTTCAGCCGCCCATTTGGAAAGACCGGGTTCGGCGATGGGACGGTGTTTGCCGGCACTCATGGTGGATGCCCGCACTTTCACGGCTCTTTCACGAACCACCGCGGGAAGCGCTTTCATGAAGTCTTCTGAGCACAACAGGCAAGCCGCGGCGCCATCGCCGATGGGCGCACACATGCTGCGGGTGAGCGGAAAGCTGACCTCGTAATCTTCAAGCACCTTTTCCACCGGAACTTCGAACTGATATTGAGCCTTGGGATTTAATGACCCGTTAAAATGGTTCTTGCTGGCGCCCTGAGCCATCTGCTCCTGAGTGGTGCCCCATTTCCACATGTGCCAGCAGGCCTGCATGGCGTAGGTATCCATGAAGATGGTCCGGTCGGGCCCGAATTGAAATGGGTGTCCGCATTCATTTCCCACGGCATGGTATTCGTCCATGAGGATCATTTTGTCCTCCCGGTCGATACCGTGTTCAAAGGCTTCCATGACGAGCCCACGATCATCGTGATAGAGCTTGTCCATGCCGATGGCGAGGGACACGTGGTGTGAACCGCTCAATATGTCCTTCCAGGCGAGATGAAAGGCCATGGAACCGGAAGCACAGGCACCTTCCACATTGTAAATGGGCACCCGTTCGGGGAAAAGCCCTTCTTCCACCATGGGGGCGAACATGCAGTGCCCCCGTACCAGGTCCTGGTTCCAGAGGATCCCCATGGCGCAATTGGAAAAAAATGCGCTTTCGATCCCGTGAGCATCATCGAGTGCGGCATCTTTCAGAACGCCCATCAATGCATCGCGGGTTAACTGTTTGCAGGTTTTGTCGCGCCATTTTCCGAAGCGTGTGCTATGGGCGCCGATGACATAAACATTTTTAAGCATGTGTATTTTCCTGAGAAGATAGAGCGTTTACGGGTCTTACCGGTTCAAAAGCCTATCTTTTTTCCGATAATTTGTTTCATGATCTCCGTGGTCCCCGCAAAAATAGCCATTACCCTGACATCCCGGTACCACCTGCAAATGGGGTATTCCTCCATGTAGCCATAGCCGCCATGCAGCTGAACGCAGGTATAGGCGATGCGGTTGGCCGTTTCAGCCAGCCACCATTTGGCCATGGAGACCTCTTTCATGATTGCCTTTTTCTCCATATGACGGGTCAGCAGAGAATCAAGATAGTTTCTGCCGATGTCAACTTCAGTCGCCATTTCCGCCAGTTTGAAAGTGTTGTGCTGGAGTCTGCCGATGGGCACGCCGAACGCTTCACGCTCCTGACAGTACTTTACTGTCATCTCCAGCATTGCCTCTGATGCGGTCTGGGCGTAAATACTGCAAATGAGGCGTTCCCGCTGAAGCTGCTGTATCAGGTACGCAAAGCCCATGTTTTCTGTTCCCAGCAAATGATCCAGAGGAACCCGGCAGTCCTCAAAAATGAGTTCATTGGTATCGGACATCTTCATGCCCATCTTTTTAAGCCTGGGTCCTTTTGAAAACCCCTTTGTGCCATCCTCCACAACGATCAGGCTCATGCCTTTGCTGGGATTCGGGGCATCCGGATCCGTAATGCAGGCCACGATGACCAGATCGCAGTTTTCGCCGAGGGAAATGAAGGTCTTCTGTCCGTTGATCACCCAGTTGTTCCCATCCTTCACCGCTTTTGTTCTGATGCCCTGCAGATCGGAACCGGCATTTGGCTCCGTCATGGCGACCGCCATTAGAATTTCACCGGTCACGGCACCCGGCAGCCATTTCTTCTTCTGAGGCTCCGTTCCCAGGGAATTGATGTAGGGGGCCACGATATCGGAATGAAGCCCCACCATGAACCCCTGTGCGCCGATTTTCCCCAATTCCTCATTGATGATAATGGAATAGGCGAAATCAGCGCTCAGCCCACCGTACGCTTCATCCACCCAGGGACACAGAAAGCCCTGTTCGCCCATTCGGGTCCACATGTGCCGGGGAACCGTCCCTTCCTCCTCCCAGGCCCCCAGGTGGGGAGCAACCTCTCTGGCGATAAATTTACGGAAGGCATCTCGAAAGATCCGATGTTCTTCTGAATAGATGGAATTTTTCATTATTTTACTCTGTGCATGTTTAATGATGGATTTTGCAGTACAAATTACAGGCAGAATAGTCCAATTGTTTTTCTTTGTCAAACGCACTCGATAGCAGAAAAGAAAGGCGAAAGGCTCAACCACCGGAATATCTTGAATATTTCGAGGATTGAAATTTGAGTGTGGATACGATTATTCAATCAGTTTTCTTTTCCCAACAGCCAGCATTATCGGCATACGCTT
>JAJDOH010000120.1 GCA_022340265.1 Deltaproteobacteria bacterium
GTGGTAAAGGGAAGCTTTTGAAGGTCCTCCAGAGACCGAATGCCCTGGGGCCTGACCCCCCCTTCATCCAGCTTGTTTCGATAAAACGGGGAACCGTCGTAGGCATGCTGAACGGTCCATTGAAGTCCTTTTAACTGATGATTCTCCAGTTCCTCTGCTGTCTTGATGTTGGGCATGAAGGTTCTTGTCATAATTTCAGGTCTACCTCGATAGTCTGGTGTTAACTTAAAAACGGTTACCGGGCCATTTGGGGAATAAAAAGAACGATATCGGGAAAAATAATCAGAATGATAATACATACAATACAGGCGATCAGGAAAAAGCTGACACTTTTGAACATGGTACTCAGCTCAATATCCGGCGCCAGCGCCTTGACCACATAAATGTTCACCCCCACGGGGGGCGTGATGGCCCCCATGGTGGTCACCATGGTCAGAATGATGGAATACCAGATGGGATCAAACCCCAGTGCCATTCCCAGGGGGAAAAAAATCGGGATGGTTAAAACCAGAAAACCCAGAGAATCCACAAAACACCCGCCGATCAGATAGATCAGCAGAATAAACGTCAGGATCAGATAAGGCGAAACCGGTAGCGATGAGGCAAACTCGGCGATAGCGAAGGGAAGACGGGTTACCGCCAGAAACCGACCGAAAATAATGGCGCCCGTGACGAGGAAGAACACCATCGATGAAATTTTGAGCGACTCGGTAACCGAGTTGACGAATCCTTTCCAGGTCAGCCGACGGCTGAAAATGGTGACCACCAGGGCAAAGAAGACCCCTACGGCCCCCGCTTCGGTAGGCGTAAAAAGACCTGCGTATAGACCGCCTATGACGAGCACGAAGATAATGACGGCTTCAATGACACCCAACAGGGAACGCATTTTTTCCCTGAAGCTGGTTTTGGGTCCCGCGGGCCCGAATTTCGGATTGATGCGGCAAAGGGTAACTATGGTGAGAATAAAGAGTATCCCCAGCAAAATCGCCGGCAGGATCCCCGCAAGAAACAGTTTGATGATCGACTGCTCCGTCTGAAGACCGATAACGATCAATACCACACTGGGGGGCATCACGGTGCCCAGGGTTCCGCCGGTGACGACGGTTCCGGAACTCAGTCTGGGATCGTACCCGAATTTCTTCATCTGCGGCAGCGCCACGGTACCCATGGTGGCTGCTGTCGCCGTGTTGGAGCCGCAGATGGCAGCAAAGAGCTCGTCCGCTCCGATGGTGGCGATGGCCAGGCCCCCTCTCCAATGGCCGAACCACTTGTAGGCGGCATTATAAAGCCTTTCGGCGATGCCTGAGTTAAATGCCAGATATCCCAGAAGGATAAAGAGGGGTATCACCGTCAGACCGTATTTGGAGAAAGTGCTCCAGACGTCGGCTCCCACCATGTTGATGGCCGCATTGAAGGAGACGGCATACCAGAAACCGGCAAAACCCACGATAGCCATGGCAAAACCCACCGGCATCCCCAAAAAGAACAGCACTGCAATGAGAAGGATGATGCCCAAAATGCCGATCACGGTCATGCTCATTTATCAGGCTCCTTTGCGGGGATCAGGTTTTTGAGAAAATCAACAAAAAAAACCAGGGCCAGCGCACCGCATCCAACGGATACCGCATAGGCAAAGGGATAATAAATGATCTGCAGCGTTTCCGTCACTTCACCGGTATTGTGAAGATTCGCCGCATACTTGGAAATCTGCCAGGTCAGCAGTACGAAAAAAGCAGTGCAAAGCATGGCATTGACGGCGTTTAAAATATTCTGGACCTTCTTTGAAAACCCCAGGACGACAATATCCACGGCGATATAACCCTTCTTCATCTGTGTATAGCCCATGGCAAAGGCCGTGATGACCGCACCAAAATAGCCCATCAGTTCAAAGGTACCGGAGATGGGAATCCACACGGCACGCAGGAAAACGTTGGCACAGGTCAAAGCGATCATCGCGGCCAGAAAAAGCCCGGCGAGCACCATGAGAAAGAGATTGATGGTGTGATTGATCCGATCCAGAATCAACATGCTGGTCTCTCCAACGAAGGCGAATCAAAGATTCGCCTTCGCATTCGAATAATCAGGATTTATTTTCCTTCGTTCTTTTTGGCAAAGGCACGAATGTCATCAACAATCGCCTGGGCCGGAAGGCCTTTGGCTGCGTTGTCTTTGATCCATTTCGCGGTGATGGGATCAAGAAGAGCATCCCATTTGGCTTTCTGCTCCGGGGAGAGGTCAAAAACCGTCACACCCTGGGTATTGACGGACCAATCCATGGCTTCTTTCACATGGTTGTCCATGTAGTTACCGGTCCATTTGGCTTGCTCGACGACCAGGTCATCGAAAACCTTCTGAACATCCTTGGGCAGGGCGTTCCATTTGTCCATGTTCATCACCACCGCAAAGGGGTAGACGGGGGTCTGGGTCATGGTGACGTACTTGCACAATTCGGCAAATTTGAAATCTTTCATGACTTCCAGGGAGGAAAACAATCCCTTCACCACTCCCTTTTGAAGGGCCTCAGGGGTTTCCGGCATGGGCATTCCCACCCGGGTGGCGCCCCAGGCTTTCAGAATCTGGGCCGCTCCGCCGGAGGCGCGAATGGGGACCCCTTTCAGTTCCGCAAGGGTTTTGATGGGAATTTTGCTCATGATGTTGGAGGGTGCCGTGGTAAACATGGTCAGGACTTTCACCTTTTTGAATCCTTCGGGCTGATACTTTTTGTAGAGATCCAGCAGGGTCAGGCTGGCCACTTCCGAATTGGGAAGACCCAAAGGAAGCGCCGTGGCATTGGTGATGGTAAAACGACCCGGTTGATAGGCCATGCACAGGCAGCCGATATCCGCCACGCCATTGATAACGCCGTCCATCATGGCTTTGGCTTTTAGAAGCGTTCCACCGGGAAAGGTCTGAACCGTCACCATCCCGTTGGTCCTTTTTTCCACCTCTTCTTTCCACCGTTCCATCTGGACACAGGGAAAGGTCGGTGCGGGAGGAAAGTTCGCATAAGTCAGTTTAATGGGTTCCGCCTGTACTGGGGCAGGCGCCCAGGAGATGGTGAACATTGCGGCTAAAAATATTCCGGCCAGTAAAAATCCCACTTTTCTTTTCATGATTCGGACCTCCTTTTTATAGGGTTAGAGAGCTGTGAAGCAGCGTTTGCGTGAACTGGCGTTTCACCTCCTTTCATGATTCCTGTTAAAATTTTAGAAGATATTGGGCTCCACATGTTCGCCGAATACCTGTCTGAAGATATCGGCCATTTCACCCACTGTTGCGTAGTTTTTACAGCAATCCACCAGATAAGGCATCACATTCTTCTTTTCCCTTGCGGCCTTTTCCAGTGCCTGCAGGGACGTTTTGACCGCCGATCCGTCCCGGTCGCGTTTCAGCTCCTTCAGCCTTTTGATCTGCAGCTTCGCCGATTCGTCACTGTACTCATGGAGTTCCACTTCCATATCAACCCCTTCGGTGTATTTGTTCACGCCCACCTTGATGATATCACCCGACTGCAGCTTCTTCTCATATTCGTATGCCTGGCGGGCCACTTCGCTCTGGACATATCCGCTGGAAACCGCTTCGACCATGCCCCCCACTTTTTCAACCTTTTCCATTTCCTCAAGGATCTTTTGCTCCATCTCCTTGGTGAGGGTCTCCACGAAATAGGACCCGCCCAAGGGGTCTACGGTATCCCTCAAGCCGATTTCATCCATCAAAATCTGAAAAGTCCTTAAAGAGAGCAGTGCCGCCCGCTCCGTGGGAATGGTATAGGCCTCGTCGAAAGAACAAAGGGCTGTGGTCTGTGCACCGGAAAGTGCCGCCGCCAGCGCATAATAGGCGCCGCGCATGATATTGTTTTCAGGCTGTTGCTTGGTCATGCCCGAACCGCCGCCACCGAAAATACCCCGAAGGAAAAGGGCCTTTCTATTTTGAACGTCATATCTTTCACGCAGCAGTTTTGCCCACAACTTTCGGGCCGCCCTGAATTTGGCCACCGTCTCCCACAGGTTCCCATAGATATTCAGGTTAAAGGAGAAACGCGCCACAAAATCTTCGGCTTTGTAACCGCGCATAATGACGTTGTCGATGTAAGCAAAGGCAATCATGAAGGCATAGGAAATCTCCTGGGCCGGCGTACAACCCGACTCCCGGATATGGTAACCGCAGATGGACACAGGATTGCACCTGGGAAGATCTTTCATGGCGTACTCAATGGTGTCCCCGATGAGCCGAACCGCCGGTTGCACCGGATAAATCCAGGCCCCCCGCCCCACCATCTCTTTCAGGATATCGTTTTGGGGCGTAGCGGAAATTTCCGTCTTCTTGTACCCGAATTTCTCAGCCATGGCCTGATACATGGCCAGCATGATGGATGCCACCGCATTGATGGTAAGTCCCGTGCCGATGCGGTTGAGCTGAATATCCTTGAAAGCAATTTCAAAATCCCTCAAGCTGTCGACGGCCATGCCCACGCGGCCCACTTCCCCTTCCGCCATTTCATCGTCGGAATCATACCCCATCTGAGTGGGAAGGTCGAAGGCCACATTGAGCCCGTTCTGCCCGTGGGAAATCATCAGCTTGAACCGTTCATTGGTTTCTTCCGGGGTTCCAAAACCCGTGTACTGGCGGGTCGTCCAGCTTCGGCTTCGATATCCCTTCGGATGGATGCTGCGGGTAAAGGGGAACTCTCCCGAATTCCCCAGATCCGTTTCATAATCAAACCCCACCCGTTCAAGATCCTCCGGCGTATAGTTCGGTTTGATCTCGATACCCGACTGCAGAAGCACCTTTTGAATGGCGTCCTTTTCATCTTTTATGTATGTTGCGACTCCCATGTCTTCCCCTCATTGCTTGCGTGATCATCATTGCTTAAATAATCATCGGTTATTGTACAGGTTTGCGCCCGGTATAAGTGGATTGTTCAGTTCCGCGCATTTTCTTTAATGAACGACACAATCTCCTCAAAAAGGGCACCACCCGGAAAAACCCCATTCACGCCGATCTTCTTCAGAACCGGAATATCCCGGTTGGGAATGACACCGCCCACCAGCAGCAGTTTGTCTTCAAGATCTTGCTCCCGGATGAGTCCAGCAAGTTTCGTACAGATGGGGATATGGGCACCGGACATGATGGAAAGACCGATCACATCCACATCTTCCTGAAGCGCCTGGTTAACGATGCTTTTAACGGTCTGATGAAGCCCCGTATAGATGACCTCCATCCCGGCTTCCTTCATGGCATGGGCGACCACCTTGGCGCCCCGGTCATGGCCGTCGAGACCTGGTTTCGCCAGCAGCACCCGTATTTTTCTCTGTCCCATTTCGTTTTCACTCCTTGTTTGACAATGTTTGTCAAATATCAGGCCTTCGCCTGAACCGAATCCATATCAAATTCCCGAAGCACAATGTCCCGGCCGCGCAGAATGTGTTCTCTTACCAACCGCTCCACCCGATCCGCTTCCCTTGCCCTGATGCCTTCCATCATGAGTTGATGATCCTCATTGCTGATCCGCGCCATGGCTTCTATTCTAAGGATAACCTTCCTGAAACGAAAAATCTGTTCCCGAATGTCGTTGATCATCTTCACCAGCCTGGGGCTTCGACTGAGCCCATAGAGAAGATCGTGGAATTCCGTGTTGATGCCCGGCAATTCATCCTTCCGACCTTCATTGAGACAGATTTGGTACTCCGAAAGCTTTTCCTCCAGCGGAGCCAGTTCTCCTTCCTTGTGGCGGATCGTGGCCAATCGTGCCGCATAGCTTTCCAGAACACCGCGAATGCCGAATGCCTCTTCGATATCCTCCCGGGTGAGCCCCACCACGTAAAAGCCCCCTTTGGGATCCTGCCACAGCAACCCTTCCCGCTCCAGTTTGTGCATGGCTTCCCGAACGGGTGTCCGGCTGATGCCCAGCGCTTCCGCAAACCGTGTCTCCACCACACGGCTTTCGGGCGCAAGGGTCCCCTGGATGATAGCCCCTTTGAGGTTTTCATACACCGACTGCCCCAGGGACCTTCTCTCAGGCAACGTCATAAAATCTTTCAGGTTTTGCTCACTCGGATCAGCAGCACCCCTCAAAGCGCCCCTCCTTTTTTGTTATTTCGCATTGGAAATTCGCAATTCGCATCTTTACAGCCCCACCCATTTGGCAATATTGGTCTGTAAAATTTCGTGGGAACCACCACCGTAAAGCAGGAAACGGTTGTCACGGTAATATCTTTGCGCAGAATATTCCATGGAGTAAGCGTAAGCGCCCAGAATTCTGGTTGCATGGTCGCTGGCTCGACATGCCGCTTCCGTTGCGAAGTATTTTGCCATGGAGGCATCGGTGAGCGCGTCTTTTTTCTCATCAATCATGTGCGTGGCTTTATAGGTCAAGAGCTTTGAGGCTTCCAGGTCCACCGCCATATTGGCCACCTTGGCCTGAATGAGTTGATAATGACTGATGGTTTGACCGAACTGAACCCTTTCACGTGCATATTGAATGGAATCGTCCATGGCGGCGCGCTGAAGACCAATGGCCAGGGCCGCCGTCATGGCACGAATTTCAGCCAGAATGGATAGTAGATTGCTCAGCCCCCTTCCCTCGGCCCCCAACATATGATGATGGGGCACGAGGCAATCTTTGAATGCGATTTCGGAGATAGGGGTGGTGCGGGTTCCCAGGAGGTCAAAGGGTTTGCTGCGGGAAAAGCCCGGCGTATCCCCGGGCACGAAGAAGAAATTAAGCCCCCTGAATTTCTTTTTGGGGTCCGTCTGCATCAGGACCGTGTAAAAATCGGCCACCGGTCCGTTGGTGACCCATGTTTTCATGCCGTTTAATCGGTAACCCTCATCCGTCTTCTCAGCCCTGCTGCTCACATTCCCGAGATCGGACCCGGCTTCGGGCTCCGTCAGGCAGAAACAGGCCACTTTTTCGCCTCTCATGGCGGGCAGAAAATACGTCTCACGCAACTCATCGGTTCCAAAATGAAAGAGGAAGTTTGTCCCCATCAGGGATTGCATGGCGGTAATCGCCGCCAGGCTCATCAGTCCTCGTGCCAGTTCTTCACAGCTGATACAGAAAAGCGTGGTGTTCCCACCGCTACCCCCCTGATCCGCGGGATATCTGAGGCCGAACACACCCATTCTGGCCATCTCCCGGAACATGCCCCTTGGGAACTCACCCGACGCATCAATTTCTTTGGCCTGCGGTATGACTTCATTGTCCACAAACATGGCCATGCTTTTTCTGACGGTATCTTCGGCGTTCGACCTAAGCATTCGCTCCTCCCTCTCAGGGGACGTTGTTTATATCTTTACATTTTGAGAAATGTAAAGATATAAACAACGTCTCCGCCCTTTATGCACTTTCAAGCTGCCGAATCATTTCAGGCACCAGATCATGCAGATCCCCCACGATGCCCCAGTCGGCTACCTGAAATATCGGTGCCCTTTCATCCTTGTTGATGGCCACGATGTAACGGGCGTTCACAATCCCGGCCCGATGTTGAATAGCTCCGGATATCCCACAGGCGATGTAAAGTTCCGGCCTCACGGACTGCCCGGTCTGACCCACCTGCCGATCCGCCGGAATCCAGCCTTCTTCCACGGCGACCCGGGTACCGGCCGTTTCGCCCCCCAGGGCAGCGGCAAGATTTTCAAGAACCTTGAATCCGTCGGCATCGCCGACGCCCCGCCCGCCGGCAACAATGATCTTGGCCTTGCTCAGGTCCCCTCTCTTTTTTGCCTCACGGACAATTTCGAGGACCTTCGTCGGGATGTCCTGTTCGGACATGGAAAGGTTCTCCGGAATGATATCCCCTTTTTTGCCGGGCGTTTCCTTTTGTTCCATAACGCCCGGGCGAACCGTCGCCATCTGCGGTCTGGAATACCGGTTTGCGATGGTGGCCATGACGTTGCCGCCAAATGCCGGCCGTGTCTGGAGCAGAATTTTCTCATGGGGATCAATGGTGAGTTCCGTACAGTCGGCCGTAAGTCCCACCGCCACCCGGCGCGATATCCGCGGCGCCAGGTCCCTCCCGATGTGGGTTGCCCCCATCAGCAAAATGTTCGGGTTAAACCGGCGGATCAACATTTCCATGGCATCGGTGTAGGGAACGGTTCGGTATTGCTCAAGACACGGATCTTCGACCAGAATCACGTGATCGGCCCCGTATCGGATCACCGTTTCCGCCAGATGCGCCACGCCATCTCCCAATAATACCGCCGATACCTCCTGGTTCAGCGCTTCCGCAAGTTCTCCCGCTTTCCCCAGAAGTTCCAGGGCAACCGGATGGAGCGTTCCCTCGCGCTGTTCCGCATAGACCCAGACGCCTTTTCTATCACTGAAATCGGGAATCTCCCGGGGTTTGGCATCACTTGAAATGGCTTTCTGCTTGCAGCTTTCAATACACGCACCACAGGACGTACACCGCTCCAGGATATGGGCTTTCCCGTCCCTCATTTCAACGCCTTCATAGGGACACGTTTTGACACAGCGTTTGCAGCCGTTACAAAGATCTGCGTCGATCCATACCGTCATATTCCGTCTCCTTAATGATCCATCCGTTGGAGGATTCGATTCTCATGAAGTTTTCCGAGCAGGGTACCGATGCATTCAGCGGCGTTTCCTTCCAGCATTTCCCCCTGGCGTTTGAATTTGGGTGCAAAGGTTTTGATCACATGGGTCAGGGATCCATCCAGCCCGATTTCACTGGTTTGGCAACCGATATCCGCCGCATTCCAGATCTCGATGGCGGCTTTTTCCCCGCATGCCGCAATCAGACGACCCACATGGGCATAGCGGGGCACATTCAACTCCCCGATGACCGTCAACAGGGCCGGCAGAGACGTTTCAATTCTTTCGAAACCATCTTCCAGACGCCTCCGGACGATGATGCGCGTTTCAGTGATCTCTTCAATGCCGAACACGTAGCCCACATGGGGAATGTTCAGGTAGTCGGCCACCTGCGGACCGATCTGGGCCGTATCACCGTCGATGGCCTGTCTTCCGCAAATGATCAGGTCATAATCGCCGATTTTCTCCATCGCTTTTCCGAGGGTAAAGGAAGTGGCCCAGGTATCGGCACCGGCGAACGCACGGTCAGAGAGAAGGATTCCCCGGTCCGCCCCCATGCCCATGGCTTCGGTGATCACGTCGACGGCCTGGGGCGGCCCCATGGAGACCGCCGTTACGCTGCCGCCCAGGGACTCCTTTAATCCGACCGCCGCCTCCAGGGCATGCCGATCGTCCGGGTTCATAATGCTTTCGATCCCTTCCCGAATCAGATTTCCTGTCTTGGGATCCAGCTTGATTTCCGTGGTATCGGGAACCTGTTTGACCAACACGATGGTTTTCATAGCGGGTGCTCCATTTATGATGATGAGATGCTACAGCAGATGCATGGCCCGGATTCAAAACGCAAACCAGAAACCGCAATTAACCGATGACATTCAGGACCATGAACAAAGATGTGTACTGTATACAGTGTGGCCTGTCAAGTAGTTTCTTCAGGCAGGTTGTGATCGGTGATCACGGGCGGAACCCGCGCCGGAAGGCGTACCGGCCCACCTACGATCCGTTATCAAGGTTCAGACGTTCTTGAACCATTGGGCTGCCTGACGCAGCCGCCGCACCACTTCCCTCTGACCGATGGCCAGGAGAAAATCGAAAAATTCCGGACCCTTGGGCTGACCGGTGACCGCCGTTCGAACGGCATTCATCAACACCCCCGGCTTGACGCCCATTTCTTTCAGGACTTCTTCTAAAACGGACTCAATGGAAGGCCTGGTAAAATCAGGGATTTCTGAAATCCGATGGGCCATTTCCGGCAGCCATTTTTTCAGCACATCATGTTTGAGAATATTTTTCTCAAGGGCTTTTGAATCGGTTGGGAACCGGTCCGAAAAATAGGCGCGTCCCAGTTCCACAAAATCCACCGTCGTATGGAAACGGGCGCGAATCAGGTCTACCGTATTCGAAAACCATCGCGCATCTTCCTTTTCCCAGGCCGGATCCCAAAGGCCTGTTTTCTCCAGCTGCTCTCGAACCGCGGGCAGAATCTCTTGAACGGGAAGGGTTCTCAGATAATGGGCATTGGTGTTGATGGCCTTGGGATCGGTGAAGAATCTGGGGTCGTCTTTCCGGATGTTGAACACGGAGTTGGTCTTGCTGATTCCCTCCAGCGAAAAGGCTTGGATGAGTTCCGGTTTCGTAAAATACTCCCTGGAATCACCGGGTGACCATCCCAGAAGCACCAGGAAATTCACCAGGGCCCAGGGGAGGAATCCCCGTTCCCGGTAAAAATGGATGGCCACGGCTTCGCCGTGCCGCCGCTTGGAAATTTTGGCTTTCCGGGGATCCAGGGTCAGGGACATGTGGGCAAAGCGGGGGATGGGGACGTTCAGCGCCAGATAGATCAACACCTGTTTGGGGGTGTTGGCCAATCCGTCCTGGCCCCGGATCACATGGGTAATGCCGTCCCGCATATCATCCACCGCATTGGACAGTACATAGAGCGGCTGACCATTGGAGCGGACAATGACGAAATCATCCAGATCCGCGTACTGTTTTTTGATGGGGCCGTAAACCACATCGTTAAAGCGGACGGCCCCCGCCCCTTCCGGTACCCGGAACCGTATGGTAAAAGGGATTCCGGCGGCCTCTTTTTCCCCAATCTCTTCCGGGGAAAGGTGACGGCACATCCGGTCGTACTGGTAGGTCTTCTTCTGTTCCCTGGCCTTTTCCCTTTTGGCATCCAGTTCTTCCTTTGTGCAGAAGCATTTGTAGGCATGCCCCGATTTCAAAAGCCGATCCGCGGTTTCCCGGTGCGCATCAATGGAGTTGGACTGAAAATTGGGTCCTTCGTCCCAATCTAGCCCCAGCCACTTCAGGCCGTCCAGTATGCCGTCAATGGCCTTTTCCGTGGATCGCTCAAGATCCGTATCTTCAATGCGAAGAATGAATTTTCCGCCGGTCTTCCGGGCGTACAAATAGTTGAAAATAGCGGTACGGGCACCGCCGATGTGAAGATATCCGGTTGGGCTGGGCGCAAATCGAACGATAACAGGTTCGGTCATGCTGTCTTCCTCCTTTTAGAAAAATGGAGTATAGGGCTTGGGTCAGTAGCGGTATACCGTTCGATTTTCCGCGAGGCTTCCAGCATGTCCTCCAAACGAAATTCCCATTTTCTACGCGACATGCACCGCCTCCCGTAAAATGTCGTCTTTTAAAGCCGGATGAAGGGCCTCCGGCATCCCCAAATCCGCAGTGACGTCGAGCAGATCGCTCAATGCGTTTTTCAGCCTGATAAAATCGAACAAGCCGATTTCGGTGCCCAGCTTGAATTCCACAAGCATGTCCACATCACTGTTCGGCCGTGTGTCGCCCCGCACGATGGAACCGAATACAAAAAGGGACTTAACGGAAAATTCCTCCAGTAACGCATGATTAGCCCGTATACTGGCGATTATTTGTTGTCTGGTCATGGTATGCCCTCTCATTTATTCCGCCGATAACTTTAACAGTTTTGCTTGCTTCAAGCAAATCCGAAAGAAGAACTGAATTAGGACCTCCTAAATTCAGGATCATTCAGGTATCCCGCGCTTTTTGCCTTCGCTACCTTTAATCTTGAATCTTGAAGGAGTTAAGACTATACAGATCAAAGATGGT
>JAJDOH010000159.1 GCA_022340265.1 Deltaproteobacteria bacterium
TCTTTCAGCCGGGCATAGTTGGCTCCGTAGGTTGCTTGAATGCGCTCCTGGCCCTCTTCCATCATGAAGTTGATGTAGGAAGCACCTGCAGAGTAAGGATGCAGGGCCTCCCAATAGTTACGAGCCCAATTTTTTATTTTATCCCTATTCTTCGGGTCTGCATCCACACCGGCTATCACCATGGACCAATGCGCATCGCGGAAGCTCCAGGCTGTGGCTTCCTTATGAGGTTGGTGAACCGCACCATCAATGGGATAAAGATGCATCAATGAAAGGCTCGTCGGCACCTCGCCAAAGCGCAGATGTCCTTCAATCGCCGCGCCTGGGATATCGTTTACGAAATCTCCTTTCCAATACCACTGTAAGCCTGGCGGATAAAGCCCATCAAAAAGGCTGTTCAGCATCGGATAGGGCATTGGTCCCACGTGCTCGAAAAGCGGTTCGGCGGCATTTCGAGCCGATTTGATTGCACTGTCGGCTTGATCCTGAGATCCTGTGCAGCACCAGACCAGTCCGCAGACCTTGCGACCATGGATCTCATCGGGAAATGGTGGGCCGGAGGGCACCTCAGCGATCATATAAAAGGCGTAGAGATCCTCCGAAGCCTGGGGCATCCAGTTACGATACCAGCTCAAGGTATCTGCCAGCTTATTTATTGGCCAGAACATAGGTCCTCCGATGACGGTATCCACTGGATGCAACCGGTATTTAAATGATGTGATCACGCCGAAGTTGCCACCACCTCCGCGCAGTGCCCAGAAGAGCTCTGGATTTTCATCCTGATTGGCGTGCACCAGCCGCCCGTCGGACAATACGACATCGGTGCTCAACAGGTTGTCAATAGTCAGGCCGTATTTGCGGCTCAAGTAGCCGTGACCGCCACCGAGGGTCAGACCGCCGACACCGGTCGTAGAAATAACCCCAGACACCGTAGCCATACCAAATACGTGCGTGGCGTGGTCAACATCCCCCCAACAGCAACCCGGTTCGACCCGTGCTGTTTTCCCTTCCGGGTCTACACGTATACCCTTCATCCCGGAGAGATCGATGACAAGCCCATCGTCCACGAGGGCCAGACCGGGACCGTTGTGGCCGCCTCCTCGAATGGCGGTGTCCAGATCGTTGGCACGTCCAAATTTTACGGCTGTAATGACATCGGCAACATTTGTGCAGCGGGCGATGATACGCGGGCGTTTGTCGATCATTGCATTATAAATCACTCTGGCCTCATCGTAGCCGTCATCACCGGGCTGGAATATTGGACCCCGAAAATTCTCATCTAATTGTTCAATTGTTATTTTTTCAGTCATGACAGACCTCGCTGTTATATTATTCTAACCACTGGTTCAGATTGTAGATCACCCAAGAAAATGCAATGGGGTTAAGACTGTATTTGGACCGCTATATGATAGTATATTTGTGGCCAACACATGGAATTCAAACCGTCATTCTTTTCATTTCCTGAAGGAGTGCGCATTTGCAGCATTTATGCGCTATCAATTATTGCGAAGGCGACTGTAGAAACTGAAAAGAATTAGCCATAATCCTATCAGTACTAACCGACAACCGTTTTTTTAAATTAATCCACTTGAATAAAAACATGTCTCAATACGCTCCTGTTGCGATATTTTCTGGTAATTATACGATGTCCGTAGAGATCTAAACTCATTCTAAACAGATAGATCCATACCAATCCTTGCCCTTCAGCTTCAGTCCCAGGAATCCGGAAAGCATCCCGCCGATAAAGACTTCCTTTGATGGCTTGATGCCTCCAAAACGAGGTCGATCTCACATCCATCCTTTGCGCTTAAAATAGAGATAGGATATAAATGAAGAGGTTATCATCAAAAGAATCACAAGGGGATACCCTTACAGTGGCCAGAAATCTGTCGCCAAAAATAAATGTGATGGCCGAAACCTCCATATGGTCAATGTCAGGATTGGTGATTATGGAAGCTGTCATGAAGTAAGTGTTGTTTTCTCTATAAAGTCGGCTTGTCGCCTCTATTTCCTGCATCTCCGCCCTGGATGGGATTTCAATGTTAAGCTGCGTTTGAGCTTGTTCGATATCCTGAAATGTCGGTGAGTTCAGATCAACCCAGATGTTGTCTTTGAAAAAGGTTTCCTTCGTATCAACAGAAACTTCCTGCCATAGGTCCTCTGATCTATGAAAGGCCCGTATCATGTGACCTCCCGGAAAACAAAACTCGATTAGATGGAAAAAATCATTTTCGCTTGTGCCAAACTGAGAAAATGAAAGCAATTAAAGAGGTGAAGGCCCCGATTGTTTTATATTTTGTCAACATACGATCCTCTCTATACATTCCCTTCTTGCAAGATAGACTTGACTTGCTAGTTCAGAATGATGTTATCTGTAATTACGTTAAGTTGGGAATGTTCTCGATAAATCAACGTTTCGATAGCTGAAAGACGGACCACTATATCTGTATCCGACTTATTTTTACCGAATGAGGACTATCGGTTGCAATCCAGGCCTCTTTTGGAAAAATAACAGCCACCCAAATAAGGAAGAATCCGAAAATGCTGACCATTGATTTCAATTTTCGCGAGCTTGAAATTTTTTGCAAAGTTGTCGAACTGGAAAGTATTTCTAAGGCTGCCGAAGCAGTTTTTCTGGTCCAGGCATCGGTAAGTGAAAGGATCGCCTCTCTTGAGAAAAAGATTGGTACTCGGTTACTTGACCGCTTGGGTAGAAAAGTGGTTCCCACTGCTGCCGGTGAACTTCTGCACAAACATGCCGCCCTTTTTCTGGAAATGAAAGAGACGGCCCAATTGGAAATAGAGAAATTTCTTGGTCTGGAACAGGGCGAGATATCTATGGGCGGCAGCACTATTCCCGGAGAATATATTCTTCCGGATCTCATCGGTAAATTCAACAAAAAGTATCCGCATATATCGGTGAAATTGAGAATCGCAGACAGCGGTGAAATTGAGAATCGCGTCCTGGCGGGCCAACTTGAGATAGGTATTATCGGTGCAAAAACTTTACACCCAAATATTTTATGCCAAAAACTCTGGAAGGACGAATTGGTTCTTGCCATTCCTGTTAAGCACCCGTGGGCTCGGCGAAAGGCCGTCTCCCTCAAGGAACTTAGGGAAACACCGTTCATACTGCGGGAAGAAGGCTCTGGAACCTTGAAGATCCTGGAAACCAATCTGCGTGAATCTGGTGAGGACGGCACCAACGCACTTCAAGTCTCCGCCCGTTTCGGCTCTTCAACGGCTGTTAAAGAAGGTATCAAATCAGGTCTTGGTCTGTCTATCCTCTCGGCAAGAGCTATTGACACGGAGTTGAAAGTTGGAATCCTCAAAGCTTTGAGGGTTAAGGGACTTTCGATGTCTCGAAACTTTTTCCTGATCCGGAATAAGTTGCGGATCGCCTCCCCGTCGTGCCAGGCCATGCTTAATTTTCTTCTGACCACC
>JAJDOH010000204.1 GCA_022340265.1 Deltaproteobacteria bacterium
TGTGTGAAGCAGCAGTTGGTTGGGAAAGCGAACTCACAAATTTTGAGGACCAGGGGACGAGGACCAGAGGGACGCCCTTTATATTTCTATTTCAAAGTCTCGTTAATATGGATTGACCATCCACAAAGGGCGCTTCTGTTCCCTAGCTCATAAATAGACCGCCATTAACATCAAGGGTGGTACCGGTGATATGACGGGCAGCATCGGAGAGGAGAAAGAGCGCTGCCGCGGCGATATCAGTCGTATCGGCAAATCGTTCCAGGGGGCACTCAGTTCTCATGAACTCTCTTCTGTCGGAAGGCAGTGTCTGAAGCATATCCGTATCGACGGGGCCGGGTGCCAGGGCGTTAACGGTAACACTGTATGTGGCCAATGCGCGCGCAAAGGACTTGGTCAGACAGATCACACCGGCTTTGGAAGCGGAATAATGCGCACCGGCGGCGAGGCCTCCTACTCTGCCGGCCATGGAGGCCATACTGAGGATCCGTCCTCTCTTTTGCTTTTTCATGATCGGCATAACAGCCTGGCAGCACAGGAAGACACCCTTGAGATTCACATCCATCATTTCATCCCACTCTTCCTCGGTAATCTCGTCGATGGGCGGTGAATTGCAAATGCCGGCATTGTTGCAAAGAATGTCTACTCTCCCAAATTCCTTCATCGTCCCATCCACGAGGGACAAAATGTCCCGTTTTTTCTTCACATCCAGTTTAAAAGGTACAGTTGGTCCCCCAAACGCTTTTTCAATTTCATGGGCCGTTCTTGAAACATCCTCCACATTGACATCGCCAATGACCACCGAGGCCCCTTCCGAGACCAAACCTTCCGCAATGGTTCTGCCGATTCCTCTGGCACCACCTGTAATGATCGCGACCTTTTCCTTGAATCTCATCACAAAAAAACCTCCAATACCGATTATTGCCTTTGATGGGTCTTTTCTTCAGGCCACATCTCTTAAACTTGTTGCCTCAGGAAAAGATGTTTAAACGGCTGTGCCTTCTTTAATATGGTTGATGATAGGGTCAAGATCCTTATTTATGCGGTCTTTCATCGTCTCATACTCTGATAGCTCCGCATTTGAAAGCGGCTGTTTGGGCGGCCCCATCTCAATGCCTCTCATCTCCATGGCAATTTTAAACCCCAAGGGAAATGGCAGCGCAAACATACTGCGCACTGCTGAAAGAATTGAAAACTGTTCTTTTCTCGCGGTCTCATAATCTCCCTTCAGAAATGCCTCATAGATTTTCACCATGACCTCCGGCAAAATGCCCGAAGTACCCGTCATGCATCCCATGCCGCCCATCATTAGACACGGCAGAAAGATTTCTTCCCGGCCGGTCAGAAAATTCATATTCTCTTTAACCGGCCTCACCGTATCCATGAAATGAAGAAAATCCACCATACTGCCACTACTGTCTTTCATGCCCACCACATTGGGCCTAAGGGCCAGATGTTTGACCAGATTGTATCCCAAGGGTTGTGCAAAAAGGGGAATATTATAGATAATGACCGGAATTTCCACCGCATCAATGATGGTTTCATAATATTTTCCGATCATGTTCTGTGACAGTGGGTAAAAGTATGGTGGTGCAATTACGATCCCGTCACAGCCGATCTCCTTCGCTCTTTTTGCCAGAAACACGGACTCCGCCGGGTGACTGCTGCCCACGCCGGGCGTCACGGGCACCCGCCCCCGTGACTGGTCGTGGACGATCTCCATCAGCACCACTTTTTGCTCACGGCTCATGTGGATAGACTCGCCCACGGAACTGACCGGAAAGAGCCCGTCCACACCACGATCAATTTGAAAATCGACCATACGGCGCATTTCCTTTTCGTTAATGCGGCCGTCCCCCGTGAAGGATGTCAACATGGCCACATAAATGCCTTCCGGTTTAAACATGGTTTTCTCCAGTCATTACAGGGCTACAGGAAAGTGGAAAAGCCACCGTCAACGGGAATGGCGACTCCCGTCACAAAATCCGAAGCAGCACTTGCCAGAAAAACAGCCGTGCCGGCCAGATCAGAGGGAACACCCCAGCGACCGGAAGGCGTTCTTTCCAGAACCCTCTCATTCAGACCCTCAATATCCTTTCGCGCCTGACGTGTCAAATCCGTGTCAATCCATCCGGGAAGAATGGCGTTTACCTGAATATGATCCGGCGCCCATGCCGTGGCAAGGCTCTTGGTCAATTGGACAATGGCCCCTTTGCTGGCTCCATAAGGTGCCAGCTTCGCTCCCCCAAAAATGGAGGTCATGGACCCGATGTTGATGATTTTACCGGATCCGGTCTCTTTCATGAACGGATAAACCGCATGACAGCATAAAAAAGGACCCCGCAAGTTTGTTTCAATCACCCGGTCCCACTCTTCCGGCATATAATCCTGGGGCATTTTTCGAATATTCATACCGGCATTGTTTACCAGGATATTGATTTTACCCAGCTTCTGGTGGACCTCTTTCATCATCTCCTTTATATCCGTCTGTTTTGTGACATCACAGCTGAAGCCCAGAACACGTGCGTTGTAATGCTGCTGTATTTCTTCCACGGCCTTATCAATTTTCGCCTGATTTCTGGCAACCACCACCACATGAGAGCCCGCTGCCGCGAACCCTTCCGCAATGCCCCTGCCGATGCCCCCGTTACCGCCGGTAACTATGGCAACCTCGTGTTTTAAGGAAAAAGGGGTCGCATCCATCATTATCCGCCTCCAGCAAACTATATGCAATCAATTGAAAAAACTTTCACTTCAGAAAAAACGATTGGGAAATTATTTCAGGATGGCATCATATTTGTCTTTCCAGTTCGATCCAAACTTTCTTTCATAAAAGTTTCCGAAACGCTGAAACCATCGCCACCATGGACTGTGGCCCTTTTCCCTTGCCTCCAACACATCATTTAAATAGGTGGTAATATCCTCCATTTTTTCCTTGGGAACATAGGAAGCGGCCCCTTCCTTATAGGATTTCGCAGTATCCTCAAGGGTCATGGCGTGTGCGGTAAGCATGACCGGTAACACACCCCGCTCCTTGGCGATTTTCAGCAGCCCATAGCCGTCGACCCCCATGATGTCCAACACGGCAATATCAAAAGGCTTTGTTGTAAGCATCTCTTTGGCGTCGTCAAAATTCGAAGCGGTTGCAATATCACACATGGTGAGCAATTCCTCAAGGGTCTCCAGGACATCCGGCTCATCATCGACAATGAGGATCTTCTTCCCCTCCAACAATCCGCTCTTCACGACAACACAGGTCCGATCGGTTCCCAACACCACCTGAATGGCAACACTGCCAACCCGCGATCTCCCGGAGCTCATTCCCCGGCTTCCCAGAACAATCATGTCCATGTCATAATAATTGGCGTATTTGATGATTTCCTCAGCCGGATCACCACTGCCAACAGAGGTTTCAATCCGTTTGACGCCCCGTTTTCGGGCCTCTTCTTCGGCCCAACTGAGCAGTTTTTCCCCGATCTTCTCGCGAAGAAAAACCTCGGGCGGTTCCTCAATCTTTTCCGCGCGAACATACTCCCTGATCTGTTCCGGAATATGAAGTTGTCTGACCACGTGGATCAGGTGCAGGATCACATCTTCCATTCTGCAAATATTAGCCGCAAAATCGATGGCTTTGGATGCATAACCCGATCCATCCACCGGCACGAGAATTTTCTTCGTCATTTTCCCAGTTCCTTTTTCTCGATTTTTGAAATCCCCTCAAAGCAGGGAGACGGTTATCGCCAGGTAATACGCGCTTTTTTACGAACAGGAATACGCTTGGCCTTATAAACCGGATACCCCAGCATCATGGCGCCATGGCAATCGTGGTTCCCTGGTATATCAAGGGCTTCCAGCATCGGTGGATAATTGTTGATGGCCGCGTTGAAATAGCCCGCCCAACAGGCACCCAAAGCAAAAACAGGCGCCGCCACTTCCAGTGTGGTTAGCGCAATGGTGCAGGCCGTCGGGGAGGCTGGAAGAGGGAGGTCATTGGGACCGTGGGCCACCACAATGTGAGGCGCACCGCGGCAGATCCAGTCATTTCCCGCTTCTGCGTCACTGATAATCAACTCAAGAAGATTGTCGGGGAATATGGACTTAATGTCCCTTGAGCGCATGGCCCGCATCCAGGCAATGACCATTCCGCCAAAACGTTGAACCTCTTCCGGATCATATATGACCGCCCAGTGGACCGGTTCCAGGTTCTTGGCGGTAGGTGCATAACATGCCATCCCGATCAATTTCTCCAGTACGTCTTTCGGCACCGTTTTTTTCTTGTAAGTACGAATGGAGCGACGGTTTCGAACCAGTGCGTCCACTTCTTCCATAGAAGTGGAAACACCTTCGGGCACCGGATCGCAATCCTCCGGTTTCATGGTCGCAAGGCCAAACGCTCCGGTCGGGCAGAAAGCGACGCAATGTCCGCAGTTGATGCACTGCTGTTCCCCGACAGCCGTTGCCTTGGGGTAGCCGTCTTCTCCCATCTCAATGGCCCTTTCGGGGCATTCCGAGACACAAATGCCATCTTTATTACATTTTTCCTGATCAATCAAGACAACGAATCCCATTGTTTTCTCCTTTCGCTCTCCTGTAGCAGATGATATTATTTCGATTTCCCCAAAAGGCCATAGGTTTCAATGTTCTTGTCAGCCAGATCCTGAATTTCAACAACTTCTTTTTCCCGTTCAGGCCCGCCCAACAGATGTCTGAATCGCTTCTGTAGTTTGAGATAGTCTTTCACCGGAACCTTTTTCTTGATCTTTCTGACTCTTATGATCTTTCCATTCTCCATTTCGAACAATGGGATCAGGCCGCTTTGCACTCCCATCCGGCCCACCTCCAGGGTGTGGTCCGATGGAAACCCCCAGACAGATGGACAGGGCGTATCCACTTGAATATAGCGAGGACCACGAAAATCCATCGCCCTTTTCACTTTTTTCTGAAGATCTTTTATATAGGCCACTGAAGCGGTCGCCACATAGGGAACCCCATGGGCAGCCACGATCATGGGGATGTTCTTTTTCATTTCGACCTTTCCCACCGATTCCTTTCCGGCGGGATGGGTCGATGTGGCGGCATAAAGGGGCGTCGCACCGCTCCGCTGGCCGCCGGTGTTCATATAAGCACCGTTATCAACACAGATATAAAGGACATCATCTCCCCTCTCCAGCATCCCCGACAAGGCGCCAAAACCGATGTCAAAAGTGGAACCATCACCGCCTATGCCGATGACTCTTGTGCTGTCCCTTTTCTGGGCGCGAAGGGCGGCCGCAACCCCGGTGGCGATGGACGGACCGTTTTCAAAGAGATGGTGAATCCAGGGAACCCGCCATGGCGAATAGCCATAAGGAGAGGTAAAGGTCTCGAGACATCCCGTGGGGGTCACCACAATGACGTCCGGCCCCGTGGCTTTGAGAATATGCCGGACCGATAACGCCATGCCGCAACCATGGCATGCCCGGTGTCCGGAAACAAAGAGCTCTTCCTGATATGCTTCATTATTTATCGTCATTTTATACTCCCGACGGCACAATCGCCTCATTCAAACCCGCCCAGTAGGGTTCCCGAGGGAAATCGTCAGACCGGACCTTCCTTACGCTGTTGATGATCTCTTTGATCCTGGATCCATTGACATCCCGGCCGCCCAGGCCCGCTATGACATCCACAATTAGCGGTGCATTCGGTATACCGTAAAGCTTGGCTTTGAGATCCATACCGATAGCCCCTTCGCTGCCCAGAGACAGGTTGGCATCCACCACCGCCAGCGTCTCAGCCTTTTTCACCGCGTTCCAGATTTCCTCGTAGGGAAAAGGCCTGTAGCTTCTGATTTTAACCAGACCCACCTTTTCCCCTTCGGCACGCAGGCTGTCTACAGCGTCTTTGATGGTTCCCGCCATGGATCCCATGGCCAGAAGGATTATCTTTGCGTCTTTGGTCTGATACGCTTCAATCAGCCCGCCGTAATCGCGCCCCGAGATGTCGGCCCATTCCTGGAATATCTCATGAATCCGGCCTTTGGCGTATTGCATGGCCTGCTGGACGGAATACCGGAGTTCCATCACCATTTCTTCTTCACCAATGGAACCCCACGTTTTCGGATTGTTCACATCCAGATAATCCCTGGGATGAAAAGGCGGCAAAAAGCGGTCCACATCTTCCTGCTCGGAAAGCGTGACTCTTTCGTAGGAATGGGTCAAAACCCAGCCATCCATGCAAACCATCACCGGAAGAATAATGTTTGGATCTTCAGCGATCTTGAATGCCGCAATATGGACATCGTAAGCTTCCTGGCTGCTCTCCACGAAAAGTTGAATCATGCCGCAGTCCCGAATGCTCATGGTATCCTGGTGGTCCACCTGGATGCTGATGGGCGCTGAAACAGTTCGGTTGACACCGGTAATCACAAACGGAAGCCGCATGCCACAGCTGGCATACAGGACTTCGGACATGAGGAGCAGCCCCTGGGAGGAGGAGGCTGTGTAAGCGCGACTGCCGGCGGCGGAAGCGCCGCTGATGACACTCGCAGCCGAAAACTCCGAATCCACCCGCACGTATTCCGCATCGAGGTCTCCATCCGCCACAAACCGCGCCAGTCCTTCAACAATATGCGTCTGGGGGCTGATAGGATAAGCCGATATGACCTGGGGCCTGCAGGCCTTAACCGCCAGGGCCACCGCCTCAGACCCCTCCAAAACTTTCACAACGCTCATATCATTTCTCCTCCCTGATCATATGGATAGCGTCCGCGGGGCACTCATAAGAACACAGCCCGCATCCCTTGCAATAATCGTAGTCAATCTCGTAGGCGTTTTCCACCACATGAACCGCACTGTCCGGACAAACACTTTCGCAGGTGCCACAGTCCTTGCATTTTTCCATTTCCAGTACCGGCCGCTGATCCCGCCAGCTGCCGGTCGTGTAACCCAGGGACGTTCCACCGCGAACAACGGCGCCGATGGTTATCTCCATAATTTAGCCTCCTTGCAGCATCTCAAAGCTTTTCGCCACCACCCGCGCTTTTTTTCACCCAGAGTCCCCGGGAATTTGCTTACCACCGCTTTGAGGGTAGCATCCAGGCTCAATTCAAAGGAAATGCCTGTTCGCATTTTCCGCCTTCAAGGGCTGCCATGGCCATGAACTGGGCCAGGACCAAGGATCCCTGCCCGCCCCTGCCGTGTATTGAAATTTCTTTCATAATCTTCCTCAATAAATTTCATATTGTGGATATGATTTCCAAAAATACCCCATAAAAAAGAACACGCCAAACGATTGGAACGCTGTTAGGAACCATTACTCAAACAGAAACTCCGGACGTTGACGTGCCTTTTGGTTAGCCCAATCTTAATCTGCTCACCTTCCGGTTTTGATCAAAGCATCTCCGGATTTTTCGTCGAAAACGTGAATGTCCGCGGGATCAGCCGTCAGCCAGACATCCTGAAATTCTTTCGCCAGAAAATCAATGGGGACAACGGCCTTTAACGTCGTGCCGTGCAGGCGCAGGGTCAGAATTCTTTCCTCCCCCAGATATTCCACCACTTCCACCTTTGCCTTGATCCCTGAATCCACCGAATCCTTGGACGTCTTAATGTTTTCCGGTCGTATTCCTACCAGAACCGAAGCATCCACAGACGCTTCCGGAATGTTTTCCTCAACAGCCCACGAAACCGGACTCTCACCGTTGTTCAGGGCGACACGGTTTTGTCCTGACACTTTTCCATTGATAAAATTCATGGCCGGCTCCCCGATAAAGCCTGCCACAAACTGGTTGGCCGGGGTATTGTAAAGATCATCGGCGGTTCCCACCTGCTGAACCAGTCCCATGCTCATGACAATGATCTTATCTGCGAGGGCAACCGCTTCTTCCTGGTCATGGGTCACATAAATGGTAGTGGTATGCAATTCATCGTGAATCCTGCGAATTCTGGCTCGAATCACCGTTCGAACCCGCTGATCCATATGGGAAAGGGGTTCGTCCAGAAGCAAGACCGACGGATCCCTCACCAATGCCCGTGCAAGAGATACCCGCTGCTGCTGACCACCGCTCAGTTTCCCCGGCTTTCTCCTGAGCACTTCCGTCAGTTCAAGATCCTCTGCGATTCCACGGACCTTCCGGTCAATTTCTTTTTTTGCCATACCCTTGGCCAGCAAGGGAAACCCGATGTTATCATAAACCGTCAGAGGCGGATAAAGAGCATAGGATTCAAATGCCAGAGCGATGTTCCGTTCACGCGGGCTCAATTTATTGACCACCTTTCCATCAAAGAGCATTTCCCCTTTGGTGATGTCCTCCAGCCCTGCCAACATGCGCAAAGTGGAGCTCTTGCCGCATCCCGAAGGTCCCAGAAATGCAACAAATTCCTCATTTTCGCACCTGAAATTGGCATCCTTCACCGCGATCACATCTTTGCCGTAGATTTTCCAAACGTGCCTTGCTTCGACTGTACTCATGGGCTTGTTCCTATTTTATAAGTTCCATACTTCGTCTGAAGAAATACAAACCATCCTGATCGATATCCACCCAAACCTTGTCGCCGACCTTCATGCGCTGGCCGTTACTCACGAACCCCTGAAAAAGTGTGTGGGTCAGTTCAAAGGTAATGACCGTATTCTTGGCTTCCCGAACCGTCACATAAACGGGAAGCTCAAAAGCTTCCTCAGATGATTTCTCTCTGGAGATCCGTACGTTCTTGGCCCGCACGCCCATCCGCACCATTTTTTTGCCATCTTCTTCCCATGAAGCCTTTTCCATATCCGGGATGAGCGCTTTCTCTAACGGAAATCGGAAAAGATCTTCCGACTGTAAATAAATCCGAGCGTTTTCGCTCACGACTTCAACATCCACCAGATTGATGGGAGGATCCCCCATGAGCCGGGCCACGAAATCTGTCTGGGGCTTTTCATACATTTCTTCGGGCGTCCCAATCTGCTCCACACGACCTTTTCGGATGGCCATGATGCGGTCCGAAAGCCCAAGGGCCTCCCGGTAATTATGGGTCACATAAAGGATGGTGGTTCCCAGTTGATGGGCCAGCAGCTTCAATGTGCTTCGGGCAGAAATTTTCAATTTGGCGTCCAGATGAGCGATGGGTTCATCCAGTAGATAAAGTTTCGGTCTTCGAACCATGGCACGCGCCAGAGATACCCTTTGCTTCTGCCCTCCGCTTAACTGCTGCGGCTTTCGATCGAGGTATTCCTCGATACCCAGAAGGGAAGTGATATCATGAACCCGTTCCTTTTCCTCTGCACTCGTCAACTCCCCTTTTCTGCGAGGGGCCCGTAACGGAAAGGCAATATTATCATAGACACTGAATTGCGGATACAGGGCATAATTCTCAAAAGCCATGGCCACATCCCGCTCCTCGGGCGCATCGTGGTTGACCATGCGATCCCCGATATGGATGAGGCCGTGGGTGGGTTGTTTAATCCCCGCAATCAGTTCGAGGGTTGTTGTTTTTCCGGCTCCCGAAGGGCCCAGAAGCGTAAAGAATTCTCCCTCGGGGCATTCAAAGCTTACATTGTTGAGCGCAATGAGACTCCCATATTTCATGGTCACATTTTCCAGCTTCACGCCTGCCATATCGTATCCCTACTCCCCTGATTGGTTTTCGCCTGTTTTCGGCCTGGGCACAAATTTAATGGTTGCCAAGAGTGCTGCAATTCCCACAATGCAACCTACCCACATGGGAAGGTATTCCTCTAGCATCCCAAGCCAAAAAAGATTGATGCCTATAAAGACCATGATTCCCCAAAAAAGCCTGTCACCGAATTCCATTCTTCTGACCTCAACTCTGTTCGTTTTGCTTTGCCGGCCCCAAAAGCCGGCGGTGCACTTCCTACCCCTTTACCGCTCCGAATGTCAGCCCCCGGATAATGTAGCGCTGCATGAACCAGGCGGCCAGCAATGTGGGCAGAATCGCTATCCCCATAAGCGCCGCCATGGGTCCCCACTGAATTTCCACGGAACCCCAGAAGGTGGAAAGTCCCACCGACACGGTCCGGGCCACCTTACGCGTGAAGAGAAAGGCGAAAAAGAACTCATTCCAGGACCAGATCAGGCAGAAAGCCGTCGTAATGGCAACGCCCGGCTTGATCAGGGGAAATACAATCTTCCGAAGCACATCCAACTGACCGTAGCCATCCACCCGTGCCGCGTACTCCAGCTCAGCCGGGATTTCCTTAAAAAATCCGTAAAGAAGGAAGGTGGCAAAAGACATATTAAAATAAACATACAGAAGGATTAGGCCGAGATGGGTATCCAGAAGCCCCAAAGCCCTGTAGGCGAAGAAAAACGGCAGGGCCGCCACGACGCCGGGAAACATTCTGGTGCTGATGGTAACAAATAGGAGATGCCCGGCCCCCGTTTTAAACCGGGCGAAACTGTAGGCCGCAGGCAGCGCAACAAAGATCACGATGGCCGTGCTGATAACGCTGATGATCAGGGAATTCCACAACTCCTTGAAGGAAGGCCTTACATTGGTAATGTAGTCATAATTGTACAATGTGGGTTCAAACAGTATTTTGTCCGGTTTGAAGATATCGCCGGGCGCCTTGAAGGAGGTTACGTAAACCCAGGCAATGGGAAATACAAACCCGAAGAGCATAATGGCGATGACGAGATAAAAAAGTATGCGTTTCACCTTGTTTTTCCTCCTGACGGTTCCGTAAAATTCGTATCCACCATGTATTTAAGGATCTTCTAAAGCCTTTCATGGCCCGCTGTTCAGATTCGTTTCACATTAAGCGTTGGCATCCATGGCTTTGATCAACTGCCGATACATGATGGCACATACGATAATGGTCATATATAATGAAAACATGGCCATAGCCGATCCTCTTCCAATGTCAAAAAAGACAAAGGAAATGCGATACACCATCCAGTCAAGGATCTCTGTTTCCATCCCCCCGCGGGTGGTGCCGTAAAGGGGATCAAAGATGCGAATCAACCACATGGTCCGTAGCAATATGATGATGATGATCAACGGCTTGAGCATGGGTAATGTCAATTTTCGGAAAATAAAAAAAGGGCGGGCGCCATCAACGCTGGCCGCCTCAAACTGATCCTTGGGCATACCTCGAAGACCCGCCAGCAGAATAAAGATGGAAAAGGGTGTCCACTGCCAGATTGAAATAAACATAATGGTATAAAGGGCATATTCCTTGCTGGAGAACCATTCAAATCTGCCCAGACCAAGCCAGTCCGTAAATTCGTTAACGACTCCGAACTGAACATGCAGCATGTAATTCCACATGAGGGACATGGCCAGGGGAGATATCAGAAGCGGCAGAAAACATAGGCCCCGAACGATGTTCTGGCCAACAAAATTACGATTCAGGAGCAGGGCGAATACCATTCCAAGGATCAGTTCCACGGATATGCATATAACCAGGACATAGGCCGTGCGCCCGAGGGCCTGCCAGAAATCCGTATCCTGCAAAAGATCCCGATAGTTTTCAAGACCGCAGAATTCAGGAGGCGACTTCAAAACATAGTCGCAAAAGGACATGACCAGGCAATAAAAGGTCGGGTAAAGCATAAAGACGGATAGAAAAACCAGAAGCGGAATCAAATAAACCCATTTCACCCCCGATTCACTGGCCAGTGCCTGTTTGAATGTCCTCTTCACCACGGGAGCGGCTGTTGCTGCCATATTAGACATCTGTAAAATACCCCCTCAAAAATAGTACGACCAAACGCAACTTTGTGTTCAGTGGTTTTTCCCCGCATTCGACAAGCAAGGACAGAAGAAAAAGTAAATTTGGTTATCGCCTTGTAAATCCTCTTCGCAAGCGCATCGATTTTTGGTTGTTTTCATTGTCGGGGATGCATCGTCCGGGGATTCCCGAACGACGCATTCCTTCAGGTTGGATTATTTCTCTACGGGCAGTTTTCCGAATTTCTTCTGAACCTTTTTGAAGGTTTTCACCCACTTCTCCGTGCTTTCTTTGGCCGACCTTTCCCCGATGGCGTTTTCATGACCAATGATCGTCATCATCGCATAAATTTTGCCAAATGCCGCACTGTTGAAATGGAGATAGGTATTCACATCGGGCAGCTGGTCCTTCCAGGTCTTCAGAATCACCGGAATCCAGGCGGTTTTGTCATACCACTCAGCCGTCTGATATTTGGGGTCCTCCAAAACGTCCGTTCGCACGCTTGCCCATCCACCGTCCTCCAGCATACCCTTCTGCGCTCCGTAAGAGGTAAGGTACCTTAACAGCCAATAGGCGGCTTCCGGATTCTTGCTCTGCCGGCTGGGGGCAAAATGAAAAGCACCGGTGTAGGGCCGAATACCCGGTGTGGTCTTGACCGCTGCCTTGGCGCCGGGAACTTCTTTGGCAACCGTTGCGGACCAGGGCCAGAGAGCCGTATACATGGCCGGTATAAACGCTACTTTGCCGGTGGCAAAAGAGGCCGTGGCCTGATCCCAGAAGGCGTTTTCAGTTCCCGGAGGGGCAAAAGGCATCAGTTTCTTGTACTGTTCAAAAGACCATGTAAGGAGTTCTTTGTCTTTATCGGTAATTTTGAAGGCTTTCAGTTTCCCGTTGGCATCACGCACCGGGGAAGCCCAGTGACCGCCTTTGCTCCACAACATGGAGGTCACTTCGTCCTGCACATGGGGAAAACGACCGGCCATGAGGCTGCAACCGTAAAAATCTTCTTTCAAAGGTTTTCCTTTGAGCATTTCGCCTTTCTTGCGGGTAAAGAACTCGGCCTGATCCCGCACCTGTTCCCATGTTTCCACCGGCGCCAGCTCATAACCATATTTTTTCTTGAAATTTGCCTTTTCCGTCGGATCATCAATCAGGTCCTGACGATAGATGGTCATCATGGTGTAGGTATAGTAGGGAATGCCCATGAGCTTCCCGCCCGCCGTGGAACACATGCGCAGGAGCCCCTTGTCATGACCTTCCAGGTCCTTTTTCAAAGCATCCAGGCCGTTGGGATCCACTTTTTTGGCCAACTCATAAACGGGATAGAGATAATCTTCCCACTCGTTGGTCCAGGAGGTTTCCGTCACCACCAGATCGTAGGCACCGGTTCCTCCCTGAAGCTCCACAATTTCCTTCGAATAAAGGGATGCGAAAACATGAGATTCATGGGTCACCTTGATTCCTGTCTTTTCTGCAAACTTGTTGATGTAAGGGATAATCAGGTCAGCACCGCCCCCTGCCTCGAGGGCCACGTGGATGGGCGTTTTGTTTTTGATTTCCGGTATATCGTCAAGACCAAACTTCTTTTCCGCCAGCG
Organism: Deltaproteobacteria bacterium; assembly: GCA_022340265.1. Lineage (GTDB taxonomy): Bacteria > Desulfobacterota > DSM-4660 > Desulfatiglandales > Desulfatiglandaceae > NaphS2. The sequence continues at coordinate 13,247 of JAJDOH010000204.1, forward strand.
CGGAGGTTAAGCTGAAGGCGAACACCAAAGCCAAAACAGTTAGAAACACCAGACTTGTCCTACAAACCTTTCCTTTCATGTGAACCTCCTCCTTTGCCAATTTGGGTTTAATGAATGGGTAAACACGCGCAGTGTTTCCCTAGAAGCTGATTTCAATACCCGCCAGTGCGCCGCCATCCACCTGGACAGCACAACCCGTGACATAGCTGGCACATTCCGAAGCCAGAAAAGCCACCACTTTCCCCACTTCCTCAGGTTTGGCATACCGTTTGGTGGAACTGGCCTGATCTGCCGCGGAATCCAGAATCTCCTGCCGTGTTTTGCCGATTTCTTTTCCGAGGTTGTCGGCGAATTTATCCCAGATCTCCGTATGGATGAGGCCCGGGCAAATGGCGGTCGAACAGATTCCGTATTTGGAATATTCCATGCCAAGAGAACGGGTGTAATTGAGCACGGCGGCTTTCGCCGCGTTATAATCGGCCACGCCGGTGCCGGGGGCGATACCGTACATGGAACTCATATTGATGATGCGCCCCCATTTCTGATCGATCATTTTCGGAACCACCAGACGACACGTTCTGACACAGGCCATGAGATGAATATTGATCATGGCCATCCAATCCTCATCCGTCGCGCTGATGGGCGTGCAGGGATTCGAATAACCGGCGTTGTTAAACAGGATATCAACGGTTCCAAAGGCATCAAATGCCGCATTCACCACCTTCTCCGCGCCTTCAGCGGTCTCCATATCCGCTGCGACACTGAGGGCCTTCACCCCCAGGGCTTTGATTTCCTCTTCCGCCGCCGCCAGATCGGACTCGTTTCTGCCGGTAATAACGATATTGCAGCCATCCTTGGCCATCTCCAAAGCACTGCATTTACCAATCCCTTTGTTTCCGCCGGTGACAAGCGCCGTTTTTCCCTTAATTCCTAAATCCATTGGCTCCTCCTTTTTCCGGCCGTCCACACTCAAGAAAGCCGTTGACAGCCTTCATCTAATATTTTCCATGGGGGACTCAAAAAACCGCCATGGGTTTCAGTTCATCGGAAAAGGATGCAAGCAAATACCAGGCTATGTATCTATACGTCTATACTTATTGACATCTCTTTATAGGTCCTTCAGTTCCGGTTGTCAAACCTAAATTTCAGATGGAATGACGTTTCCAATTACGCCGCATCCGCGAAAATCTTTGCCAGGGAATCTGCTGTCACCATGGCATCATAAACCATTTTATCGCTTACCTCGAAGGGTTCGGCATGGATGGTGGAATCCTCTGCAATTGATTTTTTTGCCACTTTCATGAGATCTTCCTTGGAGGCATTCTCAAGCCGCAGGTCTTTCAGCATGGTCGGCAGGCCAACACTTCTGCAGAAAGAAAGGACTTCATTGATTTCTTCAATGGGCCTGTTTTCCATCACCAGTTGGCAGACAGTGCCAAAAGCCACTTTTTCACCATGATAGAGGTGATGGGTTTCTTCCAGAGCCGTCAAACCGTCATGGATTCCGTGGGCGGCTGCGCAGCCGCAGTTTTCAAATCCCAGACCACTCAGCAAGGTGTTGGCCTCGATGATGTCTTCCACCGCATCCGTACATGCATTTCGTTCAACGGCCGCTTTGGCCTTCACCCCCTGTGCCAGCAAAATGTCATAACAGAGCCTTGACAAGGCCATGCCTGAAAGACTCCTTCGAAAGCCGGTACCAATGTAATTGGCAGAATCGGAATCCTGGTTGGCCCGTGCTTCAAAAAAGGTGGCCAGCGCGTCGCCCATTCCCGACACCAGCAACCTGACCGGGGCCTTTGAAACGATATCCGTGTCGACCAGGACCAAATCCGGATTGCGCCCAAAACGGATCACTTTGCTGTAGACTCCCTCATCGGTATAGATAACGGACAGGGCACTGCAAGGGGCATCCGTAGAGGCAGCGGTGGGTACGACAACGACAGGGGACCCAATATTGTTGGCAACGGCTTTACCCGTGTCTATGGTCTTGCCTCCCCCGATACCGACCACTGCATTGCATTTTTCCTGTTTGGCAACAGTTGTTACCCGTTTGATTTCATTTTCTGAAATTTCACCACTGAATTCTAAGAAGGCTGTTTCGAATCCATCTTCTTTCAATTGTTCCAGAAGAACCCCTCTGAGATCTTCGTACAGGAAAGGATCGATAAGGATAAGGGGCCTTTTACCCAACCCTGAAAGATATGCGCCGAGGCTTTTGATCTCTCCTCGACCTTGTATGTATTTTCCAGGGGAACCGAGAGCTCTTGTCCGGGTGATGACTTTTGCCAAGTTTCTACCTCCAAATTCAAGCGCAAGCGAGAATCGACCTTTTGACCATTGTTTTGGCTATTTGAACCATGTAGCCATTATCCCTGAGCGGTTTTGCGCCGATGACGGCGGCGGCACCCGCCGCTTCAGCCGTTTCTTCCGTAATGGCTTTTCCGATTATGGCTTTTTCCGCCTTTACCGCCCGATAGGGTTTTACCCAGACGGCGTTCAAACAGACCCTCGCACTGGTAACCTTTTTGTCTTCAACGGTGATTCCGGCCGCACAGTTCACAATGGGAAAATCGATGGATTCCCGAAGCGCAAACTTAACAAACGCGCTTTTTGCGCCTTCAGGTGGTTCGGGAATACGAATTTCCGTTACGATTTCGTCCGGTTCCAGCACAGTGGTTCGGCAAACGCCCACATCAAAGAACTCTTCCGCTCGAACCGTCCTTCGGTTGGTCACCACCTTGGCATCAAGCGCCACCAAAGACGGGGCCGTGTCGCTTGGATGGACCGCCATGCACCCTTCCAGCACACTGCCGCCAAAGATGCTGTGGTACCGGTTATCCCCTTCCAGGGCATAACAGCGGCCGCCCCCTTTTCTAAGGCAGGGGAAGCGGTTTCCGGGGTTTCGGTAAAACCAACAGCGGATGTCCTGACAGATATTGCCCCCAAGTGTTCCCATTTCCCGCAGATGGGTGGACGCGGTTCTTTCCGCCGCTTCTGAAAGCGCATGGAAACGTTCTTTAACCACAGGATTCGTGGCGATGTCTTCCAGCCGGGTGAGTGCTCCGATTTGTAATTCACCCTCTTTTTCGGTAATAAATTCCAGGCCGTGAATGGTTTTGATGTTAATGACCGCTTCCGGGTAGGAAGGAAGGATCTCGTCTTTCATTTTGCCAATCAGGTCCGTTCCGCCGGCAACCACGGCAGCCTTGCCGCCATACCGCTTGAGGAGTAACACGGCCTCGTCAAGGGTCTTCGCGTTTGCATGTGTGAATTTTCTCATTTCATAGACCTCCTACGCCTTTCCCAGGGCTTTGAGTACTTTGTCCGGGGTAATGGGGAAGTCGTCGATCCATTTCCCGATGGCATTGTATACGGCGGGACTGAACATGGCCGGAACAATGGTGGGGGTGGATTCCCCGATTCCACAGGCACCGTAGGGACCATGCCCCAGCCCGGTTTCCACATAGATGGCTTCGATGGGACCGCTGTCGTTGATGGCCGCGTACTTGTAGTCCAGAAGGTTGCGGTTTAAAAGGACACCGGTTTTCCGGTCCCAGATCATTTCTTCTGTCAAAGCTCTCCCCACACCCATATAGGAACCGCCATACATCTGCCCTTCAACTGTTTCGGGCGAGACCGCCTTGCCTACATCGTTGACGTTGATCAACTTTTTCACTTCTATTTTGCCGGTCTCCGTATCCACCTCGATCTCCAGAAAATGGGCCTGTCGGCAGAGACGGGGACGTCCCGTGGTGATGGCATTGCCCCAAATCCCCTGCGTGTGCCAGGCCCAGGCAATGACGGGAGCTTCCGTCCAGAACACACAGGAGTCGAACATGGGCATGGCATTTTTGACGACCTCTTTAATCATCTTTCTATTGGCGGGATCTGATTTTTGGAAAATTTCACGGCCTTTGATTTCAAGATCCGAGGGTTCCATATCCTCGAATTTCGTAGCCGCCAGCTCCAGCAGCATGGTCTTCGCTTTACGAGCCGCCTTCCTCAAAACATTGCCGTTTGAACACAGGCAGCAGGATCCGTCCGGACTCATGAAGGCAAAACCCGTATCCAGATCCTGAGTTTTAATGTTGATATCTTCATAGTTCATATTTAGTTCGTCGGCCACAATCTGGCAGTAGGTTGACCAGGAATTCACCCCCACATCCGCCTGATGACCGATGATGCTGACGGAACCATCATTTTCAATCAGAACCGCAGCGGATCCTGTACCACGGGTATCATCCCATTCGTGGTCCCAGGTAAACGCCATCCCGTGCATTCGCCCGTTGGGTAGCATCTTGGTGCCCGGAGGATGCCATTTGTCATCCCACTGAATGGCTTTTTTGCCCGCCTCGATGCATTCTTTGAGGCTGTCCACATCTGGAAATCCCTTTTCCTTCTTATATGTTACAAGGGCCGATGAATCCTGCCCGGCGTAACCATCATTCTTCAAGGCCACTTCGGTGGGATCCAAGCCCAGCTCCGCCGCCACGTGTTCAAGAACAAGGGTAAAACAGAACACATTGGGCAACTGCTCGCATCGATGCCACCAGGCGGGTCCGATGCTGACGTCCACGTTCACGGTTTCGCATTTGAGGTTTGGGATCCGGGTGTTTTCAATGAAGTGTTCAATACCATTGGTGCACATGTAAACGGCGAAGTTGTTGTGCATTTCTACGGCCGTAACGGTGCCGTCCTTTTTCGCGCCGACTTTGAAGTCACTCACCATCATGTCGCCCGATTCACCAAAAAAGGTCTGGGCCCTATCATACAAAAATTTGACCGGTTTTCCCGTTCGTTTGGCCATAATGACCGCCAGAACGTTCATACCGTTTTCAGAGTTGTTAGCGGGGTTTCCTCTGCCGCCAAAGGAACAACCCATGTAGGGAGACCGCACCATGATACGGTTCATGGGAATGTCGAGCCATTCGCTTAGAAGCATCTTGGAATGATAGGGTTGCTGCTGATGAACCCACATTTCGATATTGTCGCCGCGCCATTTCACCACCACGCATGGCATTTCTGCACCGGCCCAGAGATGGGGTCTTCTTCTGGCGTGAAACTCGATAATGTGATCCGCCTCTACAAATCCTTTTTCCACATCACCCACATGGTGGGAGTGTTCCACCAGATCACCACCGGAGATTCGATTGGAATCTTCTCCGGATCGAAGCACGGGGGCGTCCGGTTCGAGGGCCTCTTCCTGATCCAGCACAAAAGGGAGTTCCTCCCACTGGATCTCTACCGAATGAAGGGCTTCAAGGGCGATATCTTCCGTGTCTGCGGCGACGGCGACACCCACCGGCTGGCCTTCGTAGAAAGCTTCGCCCCCCAGGACCTTGTGAATTGGCTTGAGGGCCCAGCCACCCAAGGGTTTGTTTACCCACTCGGGTGCAAAATAGCTGCCGTTCAAATCCCGATCCTTTACGGCCGGGTCATCGTAACGGATAATACATCGGACCCCGGGAAGTGCCTCGGCATTGCGGGTATCCATTTTCAGGATTTTCGCGCGGGGATAGGGAGAAGAAAGAATCCGTGCGTACAGCATGCCCGGCATCTGAATGTCCCGGTTATAGACTGCTTTTCCGCTGGCTTTTTCGTATCCGTCCAGCCGGCGGACGCCTCGCTTGCCCACCTCTTTAAAGGTGATTTCCGGTATATCGACACCGACCTGAAACTGGCCATCATCCTGTATCTTATTGTATGCTCCCATTCCTATTTCCCGCCTTTCAGATGTTCAGCCGCTTCCAGCACCGCCTTGGGGTGCTGGGGATAGGTTCCGCAGCGGCAGAGATTCCCGGACAGGGCTTTTCGGATTTCTTCTTCCGTGGGCTCCGGGTTCTTGTCGAGAAGGGCTTTGGCCGTGGTGATAAAACCGGGCGTGCAATACCCGCACTGCATGGTGTGATGTTTCACGTAGCTGTCTACGAGGGGGTGATTTGCCTCTGCAATCCCTTCCGCGGTTTCGATGACCACTCCGTCACATTCGATGGCAAAGGTCATACACGAGAGAATCGGTCTTCCGTCCATAATGACGGTACACGAGCCACAGGCCCCGCGGTCACAGAACATCTTGATTCCTAAAAGGCCCATTTGATCGTGAAGCAACTGATAGAGTGTCCACTGGGATTCCACATGGACCTGGTGTTTTTCTCCATTGACGGTCAGGTTAATGAGCCCTTCCGGCTGCGGCGCCGGTTCTCCGGCATGGGCTTCAAGCACGTGGGTCTTTAACACATCAAATGACTGATATTTGTGGCTGCAATAAGGGCACAGATATTGATTGCTCGCTTCTTTCACCTTTCATGACCTCCTTACTACAAAAAGTAAAAATAGGCTTAGACCGCCTTCAGGTTTCTCAGGAGTGTGGCCTGGCTGATACGGTTTTCATAATCTCTTTTGAAATATGCCAGGGTATCCAGCACGGGTATGGGGGCCGATTGGCCCAGACCGCAAAGGGCGCTGTCTTTCATGACCCTTCCCAGTTGCTCCAGCGCGGTGATGTCTTCCACCACACCTTCACCATTCACCAGTCGTCCCAGGATCTCCACCATCACCTCGGTCCCTTCCCGGCAGGGGGTGCACTTGCCGCAGGATTCTTCGTTTAGAAATTCCAGGGTCCGGTACACAAAATC
>JAJDOH010000216.1 GCA_022340265.1 Deltaproteobacteria bacterium
CACTTTGAGACAGGCGCCGCACTGGGTACAGTGATCTTTGATGACCGCCTTTTTCTTCACCAGATGGACCGCTTCAACGGGGCAGTCCCGAACGCAGAACCCGCAACCGATACACTTTTCAACATCAACGTTCATATATCACAACCAACTGAATTCCTACCAAAGCCTAACAGCTTAAAACGGCTTGCCCTTTTGCCGGCGGCGTATTGCGGCTTTTCCCCACCACCACCCGACCGTCCACCAGCACCATGGCCACAGCGGGCACATCACCGGCCGAAATGGCACTCAGCGCATCCTCTCCCACAGATCCCATGGGCGCATCCATGATGACCAGATCCGCCTCTTTACCGGGTGCGATTATGCCCCGGTTGAGTTGGTAGATTCGGGCCGTGTTGCCCGTGGCCATACAGATGGCTTCCTCCGGTTTGACGGTCGTCAGGCTGGCCAGATGGTTGATGACCCGAAGAATGCCCAGGGGAATCACGCCGGTTCCCGAAGGGGCATCGTTTCCGATAATCACCCGGTCCAGGGCACCCTCGTTGGCACAGAGTTCAGCGGTATCCACGGCCACTTTCGGGTTACCGCAGTGCACGATCTCAAGTGCCAAATCAGTTTCTTTCACCAGTTGTCTCACTTCTTCAAAGGCGACGGCCGTGGGACCGCCGTTGATATGGGAGGCGATATGGGGACCCGTCTTCATGACCTGATCAGCCGTGACCGTGCTGCTCCCCGGTATGGAAGTCCCTCCCGTGTGCATCATGACGGTCATGCCCAAATCCTTGGCCCATTTCACCATGGGCGCCGCATCGGCTGGATCCTTTACGCTGCCAAGGCCGATCTCTCCCACCACTCGAACCCCTTCACGGGCCATTTCTTCAAAATCCTGCCGTGTCAACCCCTTTTCGAGAATCAGAGCGCCGCCCATCACCTTGGCGCCGCCCGGGCGGAAGTTGTTAAAGGCTTTGGACGCCAAAATGGCCAGGGCCTTGGTGCCTGCCGGATCCTTGGGCCGTCCTGCCAGGTGAACCTCTCCCGCCGAGATGAACGTTGTGACACCGCCATGCACCTCACTGTCCAGAAACCCGACCTGCTGCTGTCTCGGTGCATAATCCCCGAAGGTTACGTGACAATGGGAATCGATGAGACCCGGTGTTACCGTCATCCGGCCGCAGTCAATGACGTTACAATCCTCTTCAATCTTCATATTTGACAGAAACCCTATCTCTTTTATGAGACCATCCGCTACTGAAATGGCGTCTCCTTTAATGATCGGGCTTTGAATGTCTCCGCTCACAATGGTTCCAATATTCTTAAGTACAACACAGGCCATTTAGGCTACCTCCTTTAGGGTGAATTTCCCGGATTGAATACTTGCTTCCAGAACCCGTTCCAGGTTCGCTGGCAGGTGATGGATTCGCCCTCCAATGGCACTGGTAATACCGTTGATAATGGCGGGTGCCGTGGGAATAAGCGCCGGTTCCCCCACACCCTTGGCGCCGAAAGGCCCGGTGGGCTCAGAGGATTCAATGATAATCGGAATGACTTCAGGCATATCGATGGCAGTGGGAATGTGATAGTCCTTCATGGACTTGGTGGTTGACGGATCATATTCTTCCATCAATGCAAAACCCACCCCCATGGCCGCACCGCCACAGATCTGCCCCTCCACCGATGCCGGATGAATGGCACGGCCCACATCATGGGCCGCGATGATTTTATGGACCGTTGTCTCCCCTGTGAGAACGTCCACTGTTACCAGCGCAACATGGCACGCAAAAGCGTAAGTGGCATAGGGTACGCCCTCACCGGTTTCAGGATCCAGGGGAACGGTTTCGGGATCAAAATATCCCTGCCATCGGAGGGGAATGCCCCGTTTGGCGGCCCGGGCTGCAATTTTTGAAAAGGGAATCCGATGCCCGGGGTCTTTCTTATAAAGGACAAATCCGCTTTCCAACATCAAATCCGTTTTGGGTTTTTTGAGCAGATCCACCCCTTCGGTCAACAGCACATCCGCCAGTTTTTCAGCAGCGTCTTTCACCGCGTTTCCTGAAATATAGGTTTGCCGACTGGCGGAAGTAGCCCCCGCGCTGGAGGTAAAGGCGGTGTCTCCCACAACCATGCAAAGCGTCTCCGGAGAAATTCCAAGCACTTCTGCTGCAATCTGAGACAGCACCGTAGTGGAACCCTGCCCGATATCGGCGCATCCTGTATAGAGGGTGATCCGTCCTTCCCCGTCCATTTCGATGTGGGCGGTGGAAGGATTCCGCACGCCTGTGTTGCCGATGCCGTACCACATGGCACCCAGGCCCACGCCCCGCTGTTTGGAAAATTCGGTTTCTCCGTGAAGCCATGTCCCTAGCGCCTTTTCATAGTAAGGTTTCACCGCTTCGAGACACTGACCGATCCCCACACTTTCACGCAGCAACTGCCCGGTGGCGGTCTTGTTGCCGGTTTTCAAAGCGTTGACCTGACGGATTTCAAGGGGGTCCATCCCCAGGGCTTCCGCCAACAGATCCATCTGGGATTCATGGGCAAAGGCTGCCTGAGGAACGCCAAAACCCCGCATGGCGCCGGCGAAGGGATTGTTGGTATACACGCAGAGGCATTCCACATCCACATGATCTATTTGGTAGGGTCCGGTGGCATGAACCGGCGCCCGTGATGCCACTGCCAGCCCATAGGAACCGTAGGCCCCCGTGTCGCATATCATTTTGGCGGTCATGGCCATGAGGCGGCCGTTTTTGTCCGCGCCGGTTTTAAAGATCATTTTGAGGGGATGACGCTTGGCCGTCATACGGTAGGCTTCTTCCCGGGTGAAAGTGCACATCACCGGCCTCTTCAGATGATAAAGGGCCAGACCGATAAACCCCTGCACATTAAGATCCAGTTTGGACCCAAACCCTCCGCCGGTGGCTGCCTGAACGATGCGGACCTTTTCCGGGGCAACGCCCAGCAGGGAAACCAACTCGCTGTGATCGTAATGGGGGTTCTGTGTGGAAGCGATAATCACCAGTGTTCCGTCCGGTTCCAGGTAGCCGGCACCGGCGTCCGGTTCCAGATAGGTGTGTTCGAGAAAGCTGGTTCGGTAAGTTTTTTCCACCACCACGGCACATTCTTCAAAGGTTTTTTCCGCATCTCCCTTTTTGATTTTTCGGGTGAAAAGCAGATTTCCTTTTTCGTGAACCTTTGGTGCATTATCTTTAAGCGCTTCCTCCGGGTCGTGAACCGATGGAAGATCCTCATAGACAACGTGAATTTTTTTAACAGCTGTTTCAGCGGCGTGGATGTTTAGAGCAGCCACTAGGGCGACGGCGTCTCCTCTGGAACGGACTTTATTTTTGGCCAAGAGCGGCCGGTCCTTGTTGATGATGCCGGTGAGATGGGTTCCCGGAATATCCTCAGCCGTAAAGATTCCGGCAACACCTTCCACTCGGGCGGCTTCCGCCGTATCAATATCTAAAATCCGGGCATGGTGGCGGTTACTTGGCAAGACCTTGAGCACCAGGGGATAGTCCAGGTCCATGTCCGCACTGAACAGGGGTTTGCCCAAAAGACGCTCAATGGCTCCGATTCGTGGAATGCTCTTTCCGATGACGGCGTTGTTGATTTTCATTTTTGCCTGAGTCTTCTTTATTCCAGTAAGGGCGCCAGCATGCGCAGAAACAACCCCTGAACCGCTTTTTCTTTGTATTCGGTTGATGGCCTTCGGCCTGTGATGCGAACCATTTCTTCTGCCATGAGCCGTGACCCCGCTTCAACGGTTTGATGATCCGCGCGCTTCCCTCTGAGAAAAGCTTCCACTGCTCCCATGCGCCTGGGCGTCGGCGTACCGGAACCC
>JAJDOH010000220.1 GCA_022340265.1 Deltaproteobacteria bacterium
CCATCATACCGTCGTCCACCACAAACACGTCCACGCCCTGAGTATACTTGACGAGTTCAGTGATCGCCTGAAGGTTATTCTGGTAAGCTAGAAGATCGCTCACAACGGCACCCTTTCACCGAAATCAAACGCGTGTTTAGAGATTAGTATAAAGCGGGCAGGTTGTCAAAAAGAGAATAATTTTCAATAGACGACCATGGGATTCCCAGATTGAGAATTTAATGGCCGCGCCCACAACAATCGTTAAAAGATAAAAGATGCAAAGTAATTTATGCTTCTGAAATAATTTCATAATTTAACATAATACGCTTTTATGCAACAAGTGGAACGTTCCTTGCTTATCCCCATGGAAAAACGTTTAATCAATTTTAAAAGCGAGTCCCGAACCGAAAGGGCAAAAACGACCCCTTTTTGTCCGGAATGACTGGCACTCGTGGAGGTTGAGAAGATGGTACACGAAGAGTATTACAAGTTATTGGATCCCAAATTTAAATACACCCGGGCTTTCTGCACGGAGGATGAGATCCAGATGGCGGAAACCATGCGCCAGTTTGTCAACAAAGAGATCATGCCCCATCGGCAGGATCTTGAAGGCGGCTGGCACAGGGATGAGGAACTGGCCGTTGAAACCCAACACGAACTCTATGCGAAGTTAGTGGATTTGGGAGTGACCAAATCGAACCTCCCGGAGACCTATGGGGGGCTCGGACTCTCTCCGGTAGTTCGCCAAATGGTCAATGAAGAACTTTCCCGAGGCGACATCGGGCTGGCGACCATGGTGGGTAAAATTCACTGGATCGTCTCCTTTATGTTGGCGGCCAAACGAGATGATCTGCTTAAAGAATTCGCCCCGCGCATTGTGGGGGATCAGTCATACACCGCCTGTGTGGCCATCACCGAACCGGCCGGAGGCGCTAACCTGGAAGATCCCGCCCAGGAGTTTCGAACCATTCGAACCATCGCCAAGGAAGACGGCGGGGATTGGGTCATCAACGGTCACAAGATATGGCCCGGGCCTTCCGGTCCCTTGGAACGTTTTCAAAGCAAACACATGGAAGGACATCTGGGGTATTGGACGGTCTGCACGACCGATCCCTCGCTGGGTCCGGAAGGCGTCGCTCTGATTCACATCCCTCCCGATGCCAAAGGCATGGAGTTTTCCAAGCCCTATGAAAAAATGGGATTTTGCTGGTCCGACGACAATGTGGACATCTATTTGGACAATGTGCGGGTACCCAAGCGGTACCGGATCGACACCGAACCGGGCCAGGGCGCACATATCGTTAAAGCCTACGTGATCGGTCTGGGCCGTTTGGCCGGAGCGGCACGTCTCACCGGCTTGTCCCAAGCCGCGCTGGAAATTGTACTCAATTCAGCCAAACACCGCGAAATCGTGGGGCAACCCATGCGCGAACGGTCCCTGTTCGCCAATCACTTGGCCGAAATGTTCCGCTATATCGAGTTGGCGCGTCAATACTACCTCTCGGTTACATGGCAAGTCATGCACCCGGAGATTTACGGTGCCCATTGGACGCCGGAAATGATTGCCAAATATTCGGCGGCACGGTCTTTTGCCGCGGATTGCGCCAAATTCGTCTGCAACCTGGGTATGGAGATGATGGGCTCCTACGGGTACGCCTACGAATTCAATTTGGAAAAATACATGCGGGATTACAAAATCACTCAGATGTGGCTCGGCGGCGCACAGCGCGACCGGTTGGACATCGCCCAGGGCCTCTTCGGACCCTTCAAGTGGGGCGGCTTCGAAGCGTTTGAAAAAACGTTGGAACCATCGAACTGAGGAAAAAAAGAATCAACCTTGACAATTCTTAAGGGGTGAACAAGGAGGAACGGCATGTGGGACCAAGTCAAGGATCTTATGATTGGTGCCTGTGATCTGCACATTCATACCGGCCCGGATGTCTCATTGCGGCAGCAGGACATCATGGATGTAACCCGTGACGCGGCTCAGGCCGGCATGAGGGTTCCGGGGATTAAGGACCATAACACCGTTACCGCCGACCGAACGGCCTTGGTTCATTCAACTTTTGGCCGACAGGTCTTGATGGTGGGCGGTATCGTATTGAATTATGCCGTAGGGCTTCCAAAAACCCGGCCCGGCTCCTGGGCCTGGCGTAAACCTTTGCCGCCATTTTAGATAGAGATTTTGACCCAAGTGGATATTGGGTAAAAATCTCGAGGCGCTGCAAGTAATGTAAACACAAACGGGGAGGTAAAAAAATGAAACTAAGGCTTATGGATTTTGGGGCTTTGACCGCCGATGAAGGTTGGGTTTTCGAAGCCGGCGGTGTATCCACTCACAGCGATACAAATCCCGCCTCACCCAGGCGGGACTATCATATGTCCGGCGCCATGATTGAACACCCGAAACACGGTCTTATTTTGTACGAGATCGGTCCTGCCCCCAATTGGGAGGAACTCTGGCCGCCACCGGTTAAAGAGGTTTTTGGTATCACCCGGTATACGGATGAAAACCGCCTTGACAACATACTCAAACAGGCCGGCTACTCGGTCAACGATGTCAAAGGCATCATCATCGGTCACATGCATTTGGACCATGCCGGCGGATTGGAATTTTTCCGGGGCCTGGACGTGCCGGTTTATGTCCATGAGGATGAAATCAAATACAGTTTTTACGCCATTGCCACGAAACAGGATTTCGGCGCTTATCTGCCTCACTATATTGACAGTGCCTTTAACTTTAAACCGGTCTTTGGAGATGAGTGCGAGCTGTTTGAAGGCATCACCCTGTACAAAACGCCAGGCCACACTCCCGGAACCATGTCGTTGAGGGCGGAGCTCAGCAGCGGCGAAAACTTTCTTTTTACTTCCGATACCATGTTCTTCAAAGAAAACTATTTTGACGAACAACCCACCGGCTGGTTGACTCGGGATATGGGTGGATGGTGGAAAAGCCTTGCCAAACTGAAAATCATCGCTGACCGTCACAATTGCCAAGTCATCCTGGGCCACGACGGCGACATTTTCAAAGAACATTTGGGCAAAGTTTATACCTAAAATATATTCAAACAGGCTCTCTTTTTTAGAGAGCCTGTATTTTCCCTGAACCGTCAAACAAAGCCGGGAAAAGCCTTCTGGTTTCCGTGGGGGTTCCGAGGCGATAAATAAATGGGCCGTTTCCAAATCCACCATGCCCAAGCACGCACTCTTTTGCACTTTTAAGAATAATGAACCGCCCCTGAAAGGACCTCTCAGAGGCGGTCAATGTCTCCTTTTAAATTTCTTCCAGCCTGTTTTACCACCCGGTTTTCTCATCATATTCCGGCAGGTTGATACCGCCTGATGGGTTCACGGTGCACCCCAAATGCACTCCACATCATAATCCTTGAACTGTTTGTCGACGGTCATAATGAGCTCCTGGGACGAGTTGGAAAGTTTTTCAGGTGTTGAACGCCAGGAAAATTATCACGAACACCATGCACACTCTCTTCGACGGAATTTCTTCATGAAGTCACTTCCCGAAGTCGAGGCAGAGAAACCGCAACCCGGGTGCAAGCTCCTGGTTGACTCTTTAATGTCACCTTCCCATTGTGGATCTCAATAACCTTTTTCACAATGGCCAGCCCCAGGCCGGAACCGCCGTGCTGAAGAGACCTGGATCGTTCAACACGGTAGAACTGGTCGAATACCTTATCGATTTCAGCATCGGCAACACCCGGGCCCGTGTTGCTTATGGTTATGGTCACGTCGACATCTGATTGTTCGCCGGTCACTTCAATCCGCCCGCCATCCACGTTATATTTGATGGCATTATCCAATATATTTGAAAACGCCCGGGTCAACTTTCCCATATCACCTTGAATAATAAATTGCTGGGGAAGATGGATATCCAATTGAATATTCCGGGCTTCGGCAAGAAAACGATAATCCGCAATTAATGATGACAGCAACTCGGTTATATGAACCGGCTTTCGATCCAAACCGGTTATTGTTTCCAAGGATGATAGGCTTAACAGATCTTTAATCAGTCTTTCCATGCGCAATATATGATTGTTTAACCGTGAAAGGTTTTCTTTTACAAAGACCGGCAGTTTCTCCGTATCAGCAGTACAAATTTCGTCGATGGCCAATCGCATTGTGGTCAAGGGCGTTTTCATCTCATGAGACGTGTCAAACAGAAGATTTCTTTGATTCTCAAAGGAAGTTTGCAGCCGGTCCAGCATCCAGTTAATAGTCCTTCCAAGTTCATTGAATTCGTCCCTGCCCTGCCCGACCTGTATCCTCTGATCAAGATTCTTTTCGCTGATCTCTTTGGTTAGCGCTTTCATTTCACCGATTGGTTTTAAGATTTTTCCGGCTATGAAGTGACTGATGACGACCAAAACCATGCAGGAGAAGATAAGCCCGGCACCAATATTACGCACCAGATCCCATATTTCATCTTCCAATTTCTCAATGGGACGAGCGATCTGTACCAGAAATGTTCTTCCTCCCAGGGTAAGCAAGAAACTCCTGATCCGGAAGGTCACCTCCCCCCTGCCATCCTGACCAAGGTCGATTTTCTCGGGCGAGATGGCAATACGGGCCGTAGCACTGGAACCGGGCTTTATCGGAGAAAGCCTTACCAGCTTTGCCAGTTGGGACTGGTAAAGCATCTTGTTGGTGCTTTGATCATAAACCTCAACCCAATAAGAATTTGCATCAGCAGAGGAAGCAAGAATGGAGATTCTGCTTGCCCTGTATGCCTCCTCTTTAAGCACCGCATCCAGAATATCGAAAGGCTGTTCCAACAATTCAAAGAAAACAAGAACGGAAAACAATAAGCTTGTAACAAAGCCTGCCCCGATAACGAGAAGGGTAATTCTCATTTTAACGGTCATTTTTCGGGGTCCTTGATAATGTATCCCACACCGCGGATGGTTCTGATAATGCTGTCTTGCCCGGAAATATCGATTTTATGACGCAGATTTTTGATATGAACATCCATGAAATTGGACATGCTGAAGGGATCGAAATCATCACCCCACACGTGCTCGGCCAGGCTGAAACGTGACACAGCCCTGTTCTTATTGTAGAGAAGAAACTCAAGGATGGAAAACTCCCTTGGCGTCAGTTCCACCGGTTCTTCCCCTTTGATTACTGTGCGGCTTACCGTATCGAGTTGCAAATCCAAAACCTGCAACACGGATTCGGACTGACTTCCCGATCGCCTGAGTAAAGCGCGCAAGCGGGCCAATAACTCGTCCAGGGAAAAGGGTTTGGCCAGATAATCATCAGCTCCCAGATCAAGCCCCTTCACCCTGTCTTCTAAATCACCCTTAGCAGTGAGCAAGAGCACCGGGGTATCGATTCCGGCCTTTCGCGCTTCTTCCAAGACAGTCAATCCGTCGATTTTCGGCATCATGATGTCTAGGATAATCGCATCGAAAGGGGTTTCGAACAATCTGTCCAACGCCTTTTCACCATCCGTTGCCGATTCCACAATGTAACGCTGGTTTTGTAAAACTTTCCGTAATTGTTCCAGCAGCGCCTGTTCATCATCGACGATGAGAATTTTCATAAACGTGCGACTCCAATTACCGATCTGTTGCCTTACTGATTTTGATAATGGACAGAACTCTGGCTCGACTCGGAATGAATCATGTTTTCCGACAGTCTCCATTTTGCTTTCTCAGTGAGAAACATAGCCCTTTTCTGCATAATACTCAAATAGGCAATTAAACTTACAGTCACCACCGTCCTTCTTTTCGCCGCGCTCATGATCTTCGTCATCCGCCTTATCCAGGTTCTTGGCGAGAACCTTTCCGGAACCGGCATCCACCTTCACCTCCACAATCGCTCTGGCGGCGGTCACCACTTCGACACCGTAGACCAGAAAGCCGTTTTCGTTTTCAAGTTCGGTCTTCAGCACCTGCCCGTGAACCGCAGCCAGGGCCTTATGAACGGCCTGTGCAGGTGTCAGTTTGGCCAAAGAGGGAAAATCGGCTTCTTCCACCTGTTTCTCGATCCTGATGGTTCCGTCATGGATCTCATTGTCCTCCAACTTCGCAAAACTCGTTCCAACAACGGCAAGCCCCATAATCAGGGCAGCGCTTCCAATAATGTGAATCCATCTCTTCTTCATGATACTACCTCCGTTTATTAGGATTTCAGGCCATTCCAGCCCTGTTAGTAAAAGAAACAATGCCTTGCCTTGTCGTTTGGCAACAATATAAACCGTCATCATGAAGAGAGCATGAAGTTGAAAGCCCTGAATCTAATTTTGTCGGGAATTTTTTATGGCACTACAGATGGCATGGAAGAAATTGGGGTCAACTCTAAACGGGCTTTTGTCCAAATGATTTTATCAATATCATTTGAACGAATGAAGATTCATAGGCTTGGCAGAAGCTTCTTGTCGGAGTGACTCTCCCTGTAATAAATTGACGTGAAGATAAGGAACAGCATCTCAAGTTGATTGACAATCGCCTTGATAAACACCAGGTTCTCACGGGAAAGCTTCACTTTTGGAATAATACAAAATGTCTTGATGTAGAAGTTTTCCTGTCCCGATTCCACTACCGTAAACCCCTTTAGCTTCTCAGTTGAGACAAGAGCCTTGTTGCTGATCTTGTGCGGGGGAAGCACTGAGTTTCCGCGTGTTTCACTGTATTCCCCCAGGCTGTTCAGGCTTTGGGTATCGATGATCCTAAAGAGCACCCATCCGGTGTTTACCATGCTAAGGGTCCTATCCGCCAGGAACTGCAGAATATAACCAAAATCTTTTTTGTTCTCGGGGAATTTTCGCACGCTCGAAAAGACGGATTTGATTTCCTTTATCTGTATATTTACAGTTCCGATGTATTTAAACGCGTCGGCAAGCCGGTTTTCCAATGCGCCTTTTTCCTTCATCAACCTGTGGATTTTTTCAAGATTCCGCGTCGCTTCTTTTCGGTATAAAGAGAGTACGGCATACCCCGTTGCAAAAAGTAATAGAATTGTGGCAACCTCAACGAGTTGCTCCTCGAACACTGTAAATCCTGCGTGGATCATGTAAGGCGTGAAAACGATGAGCAGGAATATGGCAACCAAAATCAGAAGGTACGTTCGTTCGAGAAGCCTAATGTTCTTATTCATTTATTATACCTAACTACTGGGAAACGTGCCAGTAAATGTGGTTTCCGATTATCAATGCGATAGCAAGTTAGCGGCAACCCTACCCTCTGGGCCAAGCTACTCTTTTTCCAGGTCTTCCTGGATCTGCGCAACGGTTTTCCTGAATCTCGCCCAGTCAATTTCCAACTGCTCCAGTTCTCGGTGATCCACAGAAGATTTGTCAAGATCTTCTCTCACCATTTTCAGGTCTTCAAAGAGGATATTCAGGTTCTTAAAGGCCTGATGAAGATCGCCCCTTATCCCATTGTTTCGCTTCACCTGACTTAAAGAGAAGCAATCGCTCATCACCAGGCTCACATCAGACTCCAGCTTTTTGACGCCCCCAAGGATATCGAGCAGATCCTTACGCTCTCGATCTCTGATCCATGCGGCATGGTCCTTTTCCAGCAGGTCCAGACCCTGTTTCACCTTTCCTGTATCATCGATAAGTCTCCTCACATCCTTCTCCAAAACAAATTCCATAACATGTCTCCTTTCATGTAGTTTGAAGATTGAGGGCAATATCTACCCTATCGCACGCTGTTATTCCCCTATTAACGCATAGCCCTTACAGGAAGCTTTCGGAGAGATTACAATTTGGTAATGTTCCTTAAAAACATTGGCGTCCTTGAAAAGTCTAAAGGCATTTTGGTCCAATATCCACATTATCGCTTCCTCCGTTTCTTGATTCATGCCAGGGGAATTCTATCGCCAAGAAACTGCGTTTTCTCCCCAGGTGGAGCAGCCTCGAAGCCTTCATCCGGATTCTTTGTCTTCAAGATTTTCAAAAAAGCGGGTAACACAACCAACACCAGGGGCAATTGAATGATCAATCCGGAGATAATGGCAATGGCCAGCGGCTTTTGCATGGCTGAACCCTGTCCGATGCCCATGGCAAGGGGAAGCAACGCCAGGATGGCGGCAGCGGTCGTCATGGCGATGGGCCGCATACGGTTTTTTCCCGCCAAAATCAGTACCCCATTCTTGTCGTGATCGGCCGGCAGAGTCCTGTATTCCGAGAAAAAGAAGATGCCCACTTCCGTTACGATACCCACGATCAAGGTCATCCCCATCATGGAGGAGATATTGATTTCGGTCCCGGTGACATAAAGACCGATAAAAACCGCCGTAAAAGAAAGGAGTGTGGTAGCGATCATGGCGACGGCCACACGAAAGCTTTCATAGAAAAAAAGCAGAAGAAGAAATACCAGGATAACCGCAGAAAGGAAAACCGCAATGAGACCTGTAAATGCGATCTGCTGTTGTGCATAAAGCCCTCCCAGAGAGTAGTAGACCTCTTTGGGCAGCAAGCCCGGCCGTTTCACCAAAGATTTAATATCGCGGATGACCGACCCCATGTCGCGACCGCTGATACGCCCGGTTACCGCAATCATCCGCTTGAGGTCGTCCCGCATGATTTCGGGTTGTCCCGTAATGGACCTGAGCGTTGCAATACGTTTGAGCGGAAAAAGATGTCCGTCCGGAGCGCGAAGGCGAAAATTCAGCAGATCCCCGGGGGTTTTGCGGGCATCGGCCGGGATCCAAACGCGCACTCCGACCATTTCGGGGCCTTTCTGGATGTAGGTGGTAACCACACCGGACAAAAGGTCGGTCAGCATCCGCGTTACTTCATCGGGGTTCACCCCTTCCAGAGAAGCCTTGTCCCGGTTTACCCGAATATCCAATGCGTCGCCCGCCAGGACATTGCCGTCTTTCACATCCACCACCCCTTTGATTTTGCGGATTGCCCCGGCAACCTCAGGTCCGATCCGCATCAGGAGGCCACCGTCATCGGAATAGAGTTTGATCTCGATGGGCTGTGGCACGGCGGTCAAATCCCCGATAAGATCTTCCATCAGCTGGGCCATCTCGATCTCCAACCCGGGGACAAAATGTTCAACCCGCCCGCGCACATCATCCATAATGGTCTCGATGGATCGCCGGGGAGGGGGTTTGAGCCTCACAAAAAAATCACCCTGGTTTGCCTCGGTGAACGTTCCCCCCAGAGAAAGGCCTGTACGGCGTGAATAGGTCTGCACCTCGGGCGTTTTCCGCAAAATGGTTTCAACCTGCCGCAAAAGCCGGTCCGTTTCCGTGAGTGAGGTGCCGGGCTTGGAATGATAGTCGAGGATAAATCCGCCCTCATCCATCCTGGGCATGAATCCTGAACCCAGGTTCTGGTATGAAAACCAGCCGGCAAGAAGCAACGGAAGGAGGAGGAAGATCACAAGCCCCGGACGGACCAGGACGATCTCCATGAGCCTTTCGTAGGTTCCATGGAAAAAGCGGATCAAGACGCCCCCTTCTGCCTGGCCCGCATCTTTTTCTCCCAGCAAATGATCCGCAAGGAGCGGTACGGCCAACCACGCCACAAAAAAGGAGATCAGGAGCCCGGAAGCCATGGTCAGGGAGAGGGATCTGAAAAATGCCCCTGTCACCCCCGACAGAAATGCCATGGGAGTGAAAATGATAATGGTGGACGCGGATGATCCTGCAAGGGGTCGGGTAAACTCCCGTGCAGCCTGCATCACCCGGCCATGGTGCGCACCGGGGAATTCACGCAACCTGCGGACAATGTGTTCCTGCATCACGATCATGTCATCGATAATAAGGGCCACCGCAGCCGCCATTCCCCCCAGGGTCATGATATTGAAACTCATATTCAGGACGTACAGCAGCAGGACCGTGCCGGCCAACACACAGGGAACCGTCACCGCAGCGATCAGGGTCATTTTCACGTTTCGCAAGAAAACAAAGAGGACAAAGACGGCAAAAAATATCCCGATGAGAATGGCATCCCGTACACTTGCGGCAGAAGAAAGGATCAGTTCACTCTGGTCATACCAGTTGGCAATCTTGACGCCCGTTGGTAAATGAGTGCGGAATCCGGCAAGTTTCCTTTTTGCATCCCGGGCGATCTGTATGGTATTGCCTCCCGGTTGCTGATAGATCTGAAAAAGCACTGCATCGTGCCCATCCGCGGTGGCCCGGGTCCACTGGGGGACCGTACTGCGACCCACGGCGGCAATATCGTCCAGGCGCACCAGACCATTTTCACCGGAACGAAGGATGGTCTTTTCGATCCCTCCCATATCGTGAAACCGGGTGTCAGAAACCACCAGGTTGAGTTTATAGTGGTCTTCCATGCGGCCAACTGCCGTAATGACATTGGCGCCGGAAACCGCCTTTGCCACATCGCTGAGGGAAAGGCCGTAGGCGGCGAGACGCGCCGGGTCCACCGTTACCCGGTATTCTTCCCTGGCGCCTCCCTGAACGCCGATTTTGGATACGCCCTTTACCGTGGATAGCAGGGGCCGCAGCTGGTACAATGCGATGTCGCGCAGTTCAACCAGTGATCGGGTATCGGAGGTGAGGCTGTAGGCCAGTACGGGAAAGATCGTCGGCGACATGCGACTTACCCGGAAGACGGTTCCCGGTGGAAGGTTGGAAAGGACCTGGCTGATAGCGGATTCCACCTGCAGGGTAGCCGCCACCATGTCCTCCCCCCAATCGAAATTCATGGAGATTTCGGCACTCCCCCTGCTGGTGGTGGAGCGTACATTGCGCACGCCGGGAATCGCTCGGACTGCTTCTTCCACGGGCCAGGTCGCTTCAATGGCCATCTGTTCGGCCGGTCGATCCCCCGCATCAAGGGTCACCACCACCCTGGGGAAGTCCACATGGGGAAAGAGGGCCACCGGGAGCTTTAAGCTGCCGGCCACCCCGCCCAGAGCGAGGACAACAATCAGGAAAAGGATGGAACGAGCATGTTTCTGTATCCAGTTCTTGCCGGTCATGGGGAGACCTCTATGCGGACCGCCATGCCGTCGGTCAATTCGTAATTTCCTAAAACAACCACCGTGTCTCCCGGTTGAAGGTCCGTGCCCGTGACCCGGATTTCTTCTTGATTTTCGAAGCCGATCTTCACTCCATGTTTTACCGCGTGATCATTTGTTACGGTAAAGAGGATGTTCTGATCTCCTTCGCGCAGCACGGCACTTCGAGGGACAATCAGGCCCCTGTCGGAGGCTATGACTATTTTCCCCAAAACAACCTCACCGAGAAGAAGATTCGTTGCCGGGGGAAGTGCAACAAAGACATCCACCAGGAGCGTGGCAGGGTTGACCGCGCGTGAGATTTCACGCACTTTCCCTGTAAAACCTTCGGCTTCGGGGACCTCCACACGGATCAGAGAGACGGTTTGATTCGGCTTCACCTGGCGGTTGTTTTCCGGCTCGACTCCCAACCGGGCTTCAAGGCGGTTTTGGGAAATGATCTCCACCAAGGGGGCGCCGGCGGGGACAATGGCCCCCTCCTGGATAAAGACCTTCTGGATCAGACCACCCGTATCGGCCCGGATATCCCTCCTGCCGTCGACGCCGCGCTTCCTGAGGCTTTCGAGTTCGGATCGGGCCAGACTCAGCGCCTGCGTCGCGTCCAGGACCTGTTTGTTGGTGGCCAATTTGAGATGAAAGAGTTCTCGCCTGTGTTCCAGATCCTGTTTAGCGGATTCATAGGCGTTACTGGCCTGTTCAAACTTGAGACGGGTGTCCGGGCTGGGTTCGATTTCAAGAAGTTCGCCTCCTTTCATCACTTCCTGTCCCGTGCTGACCGTTACGCGGCGGACCCGGCTTTCAAAGGGCACCGAAACCGTCTGGGTTGCGCCCGGCGCGGGAACGATTTTCCCGTACACCTGGATATGCTCCTCGATGGTCCCGTCCCGTATGGGTATGATCTTTACAGGCGCCACGGCGCCGCCCGTTTCTGCAGGTAGCAATGGGGGATGATCTTTCTCGGATACCTGCTTTGAACCATCATAAAATCGCCAGTAGCCGCCTGCCAACGCAAGCACCACGACCAGTATGATGAGGATTGTCCAAATTGTCCGTTTCAATTTCGCACCCCTTTCGCTTCTTCCCCGCCCAGATACCGGCCCGAGGTAATTTCCAAGGCAATGTTTTGATCCATCAGGTTTTGCTTGAGCCGGAGAAGCTCCAGTCTTTTGGCGATCAATTCGTTGACCACATTGTAATAGCTCAACACATCGGCAATACCCTCCAGTAGGGCCTGGCGATAGCGATCCACCACATCTTTCAGCGTGGGAAGGGCCCTCTCGGTCGCCCCGATCTGTTTTTTGATGGATACCATGTCCGCCAGGATGGTCGCGACATTTGAGCGGGCCTCGAAAAGACGGTCCACGTACTCGTCAAAGAGCTGTTTTCTGGTGGCCCGCTGGATTGCTATTTGACCCTGGTTCCTGTCAAAAAAGGGAAGATCTATGCTGACGGCGAAACCGGTGCTTCCCACATTGGAGTTGTCACGCGCCTGTAAAAACCCGATATTGACCTTTGGAAACTGTGCCAGTACGGCTGCTCTGACACGGTCGTCCTGACTTTCATATCCCATTTTGAGGGCGAGAAGATCGAGGCGCCGGTCCTCCAGGCCGTTCATGATGGTTGTGAGGGAGGGCGGGTTCTCAACCTTTGGAAGGCTTACCTCTGTCTCAAGAGGAACCGCACGCTCCGGGCCGAACCCGAGAGATTGATTGAGAGCGAGTCGCTCTTTTTCCATCTGTTGTTCGGTAACCAGAACTGTCAGATGAACCGCCTGAAGGGCAGCTTCCGCGGCGGAAAGGTCAATGGTGGTCATGTCTCCCATATCCACCGCCTGTTTCACCGCATCCCGATTTTTTTGAAGACCCTTCTCTCCTTCTTTGGCAACGGATATTTGTTTTTTTAAGAGGATCAATCGGTACACGTGCTGCCTTGCCGCCTGTGCCACCTGCCATTCCCGCCAGGCCACATTCAG
>JAJDOH010000281.1 GCA_022340265.1 Deltaproteobacteria bacterium
CGGAATAAGCAGGGATCTTTCGTAGTTGGACATTCCAAAGATACGACGGGCAAATTCTATATCAAAGCTGCCGTATTCCTTTTTAAAAAGTTCTTTCCAGTGCCGGGTCCACCCGGGGATCATAAAAAAAGTCCCTGCCACCCGACATTGCTCTTTGTAATAACATTCCCGGCCCCCGATGATGAGACCCACGCAGTCATCGACAGGGTGATCCTGATCCATCGGAATAAATATGGGGACACCGGCATCAACCAGCAATTCTTCCGGTTTCTGGAGGGCATTGCCGCACAGACCATACCCTAAAACAATGGCGTCCACGTAACGCCCCATCTCCTTGGCTGCCTTTGTCAGACCTTCTTGAAGAAACCGCTTGCGGTTGTGGAGTGCCAATTCAAGTACGCGAACCAGAACCTCCAATCGATCCGGCTGGTTTGGCGAAAATCCCCTCAGAATGGGAATCCGCCGTGGAGCTAAATTGTGTGACTCCAAGGCCTCGATCATGCCCAAAGAGTAGCGGTCCTCCAGCATCGTAACAAGGTCGATTTCCGGGTCTTTGGCCAATAGATAGGCAAATTCCAGCTCCAATATTTCACAGATAAGAACACCTAGGACAGCCATCTGCAATTCCCATAATCAACATTTACATTCCCGATGGTTATCGACCAAACATATAATCATACGCAGTGCTCAACTATTTAGCACATCAAATTTTAATAAAGGCCAGTACTATGCACTCATTTTTGTTGTGGTCAATTGTTCCTTACGTTGCCGAGCACCCTTCGTTTGTCCTTCTAAAAAGTTCCTGTGATAAAAGCGTCAATAAGAGCGATTACTGAGAGAATTTCTCTCTCTACTTTGCCAACCAGTCTCTGATTTCTCCTTTTTTTGGAATTCGTCCGACGCATTTCACCTCCCCGTCAATCAAAACAGAGGGCGTCAGGAAAACCCCATATGCGGCAATCTTTTTAAAGCCGGTAACTTTTTCAACTTGCGCATCAATGCGTTCCTCAAGGAGAACTTGCCTGATAATTTCTTCTGTTAAATTACACTTGGCGCAGCCTCGACCCAAAACTTTGATTTTCATTTTCCCACCTTTTATTTATTAGCAAGAACAAACGCATGGAAGCACTACCGCTAATAAATACAACTGGAGGAGTACTGCATGGTACAGGGTCATTAAGCAGGCGTGAACTGGGTGTGCCCCCTATTTTTCAAAACGCTCTTTCAGGCCGAATAGTTTGAATTGTAAAGCTGTCAAATTGGTTGATGAAGCTAAGCTTGCTTAAAAATGATCGCCATTTTTGAGTCCATGATTGACACCGATGAGAATTGTTCCCAGCTCCGCCACATTTTCGCGGTCGAAATATCGCTCTTTTAGATAGAGATCACAAAGGATAGAAGGGCTGGCAAAGTTAATCGCTTGACACTGAAATTGATCACCGCCAAGCATGCAAAACTCGGCTGGAAGACACGGGATTTCAAAATGGCAGATCTTGTTCATTATGTCGCCGGGAAAAGAGATCTTGTCTTTGTAAACCACAAAATTTTTATGTAAAAACCAAACATTTTTCTTGTTGGCCAATTCGGCCAGAACCGCTTTATCCCGCGTCTCCTGCCCCACTATTTCCTGGCCTTTTTTCAAAAGTAGCGTGGAATAACATCCCCAATCAAAGTCCTTGCTGGTAAGGGCTACATAGACCAGATCATGGTTTAAGATTTCTCTTACGCCGGCGTTCACAACTTTCCCGAGTCCCATCAGCGATCGCTTTTCCGCCTCGAGTTCTTTTTCGCGAATTTGTGGGTGATCTTCGTTTGGCAATGGACAGGCATTCACAATGCCTTTCACCTTGCGGAATGCTGAGATCATCACCCCATCGATCATTTTTCGATCCATGGCCCGCTTATTCTCCCTGCTAAATTAGTTTGTTTATGAGAACCAGTCATTATTAAATGGGCCATTCATCGGTTGCGAAGAATCTCTTGATCAGCTTTTATTCTTCGATGTGATAATTTTTACCAAATTAAAAACCTTTTCACTGCACGCCCTTTCGCACCGCCGACAGGCAACGCCATCACATAAGGCCAAATCAATCGTCAGCTGAAAATCATCTCCTGCTTCTTCCATATCAAGAGCATTTTCAGGACAGACAGCAACGCAGGCGTTGTCACCAAGGCAGCCTTCAAAAAAGATGGTTCTTTTCTCGCCGATGTCGGAGATAATCTTCAGTCCCATTTCTCCCAGGTCGGGAATGTCCCTTTCCACGGTCTTGATGACCTCCGGAGTCGTCGTCACCTCCTGCAGGGCCGGAAAACCGAATTTTTTCAAAAACTTTTGGTACTGAGCCAGGGGCATGCCTTCGGTCCAATAGGATAGTTCCAGGATATAGACCTTTTCAAACGTCTTGGAGGCCGCAAACATGCAGTGGTGTTGCCGAAGATCATCGGCGATTTGCTTCATTTCCCACAGCTTATTCACGTCCCGAATGATATCCCTCGCCATCGCCAGAGAGGTATTGCCCACTTGATATATTCTTTTGACCTTTGCTGGAATCATGCCGATATCTTGTGCTTTGAGAGCATCCACATAAGTGCCGGAAGCCCCCGACATGTAGGCGGTTTCAATATCCTCAACAAGGATTCCCGCCTCCTGGCAAAGCGTAATGTGACCGGCACGGACCGAACCAATGGCCTTACCGGCTTCCAGCAGGTCCTTTTCAGTAAATTTAAGCCCGTTAGGCAGATGGATCTCCGTGTCTAATGTATTGATGCGGGGGATGTGGATGAGATTGGCTTTAAGACCCTGGCTGATCAGACCCACCACTCCGGTTCCGGTGATGCCGACGGCCTTCAATTCGCCCTTTGCGAGCTGCTTTCCAGTCGCGGGATCGACGGTATCACCCGCAAGAGCTGCCATATCCACACTGAGGACGCGTGTTTTAAGCTTCCCTCTAAGGGGTTTAACATTCGGGGCGGTGGCCTTCGAAAAAATGTCTTGGTTATCCCCATCCGGTTCGAATTCGACATCTGAAATCGCACCCGGGAGCGCCAGCAGTCCGTCTTCGATCTGCTGCCCTTCCAAGGCCGGACCCGCGGCCGTGGATCCAGTATAAACCGTGCCCTTGACAATCAGCGCCATCTCGGCATTGGTACCGTAGTCTGTTACGATGGCGATTTCATTCTTTTCCAGCATACCGGTTTGAATCATCATGGCCAGCGCATCGGCCCCGATCTCGTGTTCGACTGCCGGCGGTATCAAGACATCGACCTCTGGTAACAAGTCAAGTCCCCGGATTTTAGGCGCTTTGACGATATGGGCATCCCTTTTGGGTGGAATCACCCCCAAGGCCTCCAGTTTACGCTTACCGGCATACGCCAAGTCTCTGATCTCTATTTCCTCAAAAAGAGACAGTTGGATGGGATTGCCGCAAACCGCCAAGCGGACCACCTGATCTTTTTCTATTCTCAGGTCGTCGATCACCTGATTGGCGGCCCGAATGACGACATCATGAGCGTAATTCAAACCGACCTCTAGTGCAAAATGCAGGTGATCGATAACATTCGCACCGGGGAGGGGATGACGCGTTGTTACGGCGGTAGATAAGATCTTGCCATTCTGATCCAAATCGATGGCCTGCCCCCGGAACCCGCTCGTGCCCAAGTCCAAAGCGATACCCAGTTTTGGCATTGTGCTCCTCTGCTCCTTCTTATTTTGGTCGTTTACTCCGGTTTTTTTACCAGCATGTCTCCGCATTTCATGCAGATCCAGTTGCCCGACTCGTCTGTCGTGATTTGGGCCGGATGCCCCTTCAATCGCAGGTGCTCTTCTCGAATTTTTGCCCAATAGCGTTTGACCTCTGTGCAGGACATTCTCTTTCCCTCAATCTTTTCGGCATCCAAATGCCAGCGGCCACATCTTGTACAAGCAATCATTATTTTCTCTAAAACATAACGGTTCCAGGTTCAGGGTTCAATGTTCAAAGGTTATTAGAGGTTGATTTTCTTAATTTTATACTCCATTTTCTGGATTGGCCGCTTTACCCCATTGGGTTAAACATGGAATTCGACCCACTTGACGCGCAATACGATCGTTAGAGACCAGCTATGGCACTTTAACATGAAAATTCATGCACCGTAGCGGCCCGAAGCGTCAATAGCGTTTAACTGGGAACCGTTAATCCCGCCTGGGCTGTAAACCTCTCAACTTAATTGTAAGCAAGGTAGAGACACATTCAACCAACACAGACCCGGTTTAGGTCCAGAATTTTCAATAATATTTCCTTAAGGCGCAAAGTTCTTCGGGCTTTAAAAAGCGTCACCGTATTCATATCGGAACGAATAGATGACCTTTTCTAATTCTGATTGAAAAGAGGCTCCCTGTAGTAGTCCCAAAAAATGAGGCATAACCGGTAAAAGATATACCGGTTATGCCCTTTAATTTATACCGCTAAAAGGTACAACCAAAAACATTAGAGGCCATAAGACGCCGGGTTAAAGCCTTTAACGTCCTTGTATTTATCCAGGCACTGTTGAATGAAGTCGCCTTCAGCGTCCGGCAAGGCTTCCAAATCTTTCATGGCGGCGTTCAAGGCTTTCTTTTCGAGTGCCGTCAGCTTCATCTTGGGGTCACCCAGAATGATCTGGCCCGCCTTCATTGCGCCGGCCCTTGCGCTGGCATAATTGCTCTTCGCGCGGTTGCTGACAATGGCATTGCCAATTTCCCAAGCGTTGTCGGGGGCTACGATCAGGCTGTGGGAATCCCGATACATGTCGGAGTTGACCAGGATTTCTTTCATCTGTTCCTGATAGCCGAGTTCGATGGAGGTGTTGAACATGGCGCAGTCGTACCCCAGGATTTCGGCGAAAACCGAGGTCGTGGTAGCGCCGAACATGTCGTGGTATTCCACGGCCTCGTTGCTCCACAGGTCGCACACGGCCGCGATGAGATTGCCGGCCAAGTCGGAATGTGCGCAGGCGCTGGTCTTGCCCTCGGTGGCGATGGGAACGCCGGCCATGGCCTTGATGATAGGATCTTCATAGGCGCAGTCCTTGGTGGGACCGGTGGCGCCGCACTCGTAGGCGACCAGGGTTCTGGACGCGGCAATGGCCCGGGCCAGGGCCGCCATGACGTGGGGCACGTCCTTGGAAGTCATCCCGCCCGCCATGAACATGGCCGTGTTGGCTTCGGAGCAGTTGGTGTCTCCGCCGGGGATGCAGTTGTTTTCCTTGGCGATGGCAACGATCTGATCCCACATCCATTCCATGTCGATGGCGCCCAAAACGCCGATTCCGAAAAGAATGCCGGCAATATCGTTACGGATAATGGCGTGGTCGAAGATCTCCTTGCCGCCCATCGATTCGATCGAAACGACGTCCGCATATTTAGAGCATTCCTTAAAGGACTCTAAGACCTCGTGGGTGTAATCGCTCTCACGCATGTGATGCATGTCGGGTTTGCGCAGGTCGGCGGGGGTGGAGCGGTAGGATGCCTTCAGACCGTATTTTGCAAGATAATCATCCATTTGCTTGGCTGTCTGGGCGGCAATTTCGCCCCCCCATTTGGGATTGTGGGTCATCTGGTAAACATGCTCATTTTCAATTTGCAATGTCGGGTGTCCGACGATGACCATTCTTTCCAGGGCGTCGCCGTTGGCTTTTTCATATTCCCGCAGCAGGGTTTTCATGGTTTTTTCGCTGCCGGGTCTGGGATGTGGGACTACCTCGGGATGGACAAAGCCACCACCGATGACGATCCCGCGCTTGGTGGTTACCGGTTTCTTGGCGGTACCGAACATCATCTCAGCGCCGCTGCTGTATGCCATTTGGGTCAATTTCTTGCGAGCCATTTTTTTCCTCCTTTTATAGTATTGAGACGCCTCCGAATATTTTCTGCGTTTGGTAAGGGCTCCAGGCCTTTTTGTTTCACCTCCCTTCTTCGATTCGGGAATCAAATTTCTGTGTGCCTTGTGATAAATGATACTTGCAATTGCGGTGCCACACGGTCCGGCGGCACACATTGATAACCAATTGAAATTAAATTAAATTTATATGGGTTCCCCCGGTTGACATGAGCTTCTAATCAATATTGTCACCTCAGGTTACAACCCGCCTTCTGGCTGTAGCGTGAGGTGACAGCTTCATGCTGTCGCAAGCCCATACTGTGAAAGCCGGAGATACAGTCGACGCCGGGTGATTCCTATCATCCTGGCAGCGGCGGCCTTATTCCCGGAGGTCAATTCGAGGGTTTTCAGAATCAGTTCTTTTTCCACCTCGGACAAACAAGTGCCCCCATCCGGTAAATCATTGAGCACATTCGCGGTTTGAGGTGCAACCGCCGCTTGCTCGCGAACCTCTTGGGGTAGATCTTTGACGCTGATTTTCCCTTCGGGACACATCGTTAAAAGTCGTTCCACAATATTCGCCAGCTCGCGCACATTGCCCGGATAGCGGTAATTTTTCAAAGCGTTTAGGGCCTCTTCAGAAAGAACCGGCAGGCAGCGGCCCATTTCTCCGGCTGTATTATTGAAGAAATGATCCAATAAAAGCGGGATATCCGCCCTTCTTTCTCTCAAGGGCGGAGCATGCACCGGGATGACATTGAGACGGTAGAAAAGATCATCACGGAAGTGACCGTTTTGAACCGCCTGGCTTAAATCCTGGCTTGTGGCCGCTATTATACGAACATCGGTCTTGTAGGTGTTGTTTCCACCGACGCGTTGAAATTCTTTCTCCTGAAGCACTCTCAGCAATTTGACCTGCAGATCCCGGTCCAGTTCGCCGATTTCATCCAAAAAAAGCGTTCCGCCTGCGGCGATTTCAAACTTCCCTATTCTTTGCGTAACGGCCGAGGTGAAGGCGCCGCGCTCATGCCCGAACAATTCACTTTCCATTAAATTGGCCGGTATGGCACCGCAATTGATGGCGACGAAAGAACGATGTTGCCGCGGGCTGGTCTGGTGGATGGTCTGGGCGATCAACTCCTTACCGGTTCCGCTCTCGCCCTGAATCAAAACCGTGCTGGAAGATCCTTGCAGGTGGTCAATCAGTCGATAAATCGCGTTGATGCTTTCACTCCGACCGATGATGGCGCCAAATCGATCCTTGCGCTCGGTTTTCCGGCCGGTTTTTTTACGGGATATCAGCCCGTTGTCCATCTTTTGGGCGATACTCAACAGAATGCCGTTGATATCCTGTTTCAAGTTGGGACCGGAAAACTCATAGAAGTTGCCGCCCTGATATAAAAATGGACCCAATGGACCGGTAATCAGAACCGCGGCGTGCGGCGCCAGATGTCTGGCGTGCTGCAAGAATCCGCCGCCCCCCATGCCGGAGGATTTCAAATCGATTATGATAATTCGAATCCTTCCCGCTTGGTCTTGCAGCGCCGCCAGTCCTTGTTGTTCGTCCGGCACCCAAACAGCCGTAAATTCTTGCGGTGAGATCAACCGGGCCAATGCTCGTAGCACGCTATACTCATCGTCGACGATAAGAACGACGGGCTTGATATTGCCTGTGTCCCTTGTATTCTTTACGGCCAGAGAAGACATCACTATCAATCAGCTATGATGATTATAATCCGAACGACTCCCGCGCGCCTCACCGGATATTCCAGCTCGACAATCGATTGCGGTCCTGCGATCCCCACACTAAAAAGGAAGCTTACCGGCAGCCATCAGCCAAAATCCCGGAATCCACAGGCCAACGACCACCCAGACGATCAGGGACCACGCCAGCGCTTTAGCCGGGAATTTCCCAAAGGCATTGAGCCAGACCATAAAGGTCAGCGCCGCATATCCCGCACAACCCAGTGCCAGGTATTTGCTCGGGGCAATAAGCTGCTTGCCGTCTTCCAGGACCGGGCCGCCTGTTATAAAGAGGATCGTGAAAATCGTTGAAACGAGAGCGGTTGCCAGGGCGACATTTCCGACGGATCGCAGGTCTTCCTGACCGGTATAGAGGGCCCAGGCGACCGCGCAATAAAACGTACCATGCATAAAAAGCAGTGTCGGCAAAACCGGATCCTTGAAGTACGCTGTGTGGATCATCGAACCGACCAAAACGAGCGCGCCGACGACCCCCGTAATAAACCCCGTGCCCTTGGCTTCTCCCTTTCCCAGGAAAAGCAGCGCCACGGGCAACCACATTGCACCAATGACGATCACAACTGGTATGAGCATTCTGTACCTCCTTTCCCCCTGAAATCGATGGTACTGAATACATCGATTTCATATTGTCAACTGCAGTGCCTGCGCCATCAGCAATAGGGGGTGGAAACCCGCCGCTGGACAGCTAAGATCTGCTATTTGATAGATCTCGTCTTCCAGCTCGTCGAGAGGTACACAAAACGGAGCTGCTCTGGAA
>JAJDOH010000305.1 GCA_022340265.1 Deltaproteobacteria bacterium
GAAATTCTTGGAAATGATCTTAAATTTTTAATTCTCCCTTAATACGGAAATCAGTCTCAACTGTCAAGGGAAAACCCATAGAATCGAGATTGAGATAGCTGTTTTTAACAAGATGAACGCCATCACCGTCGGCATAAACGCCGAAATCAATCGTGTTGGCGCTTAATTGAGTCACCGATTCAGCAAAATCACTTATGCCTTTCACATCCTCATTGGGAATTGCCTGATAATTAGAGATGATATTGTTTTTCTCAAGGCGTGACGCCATTTCCGGTCCCCGGCCGCACCCAACAGGTAGGATGACCTGGTGGGTTCCGGTGCACTCCAGGGGAGTGAATTGTCTTGACTTGAAAACAGCTCCTTTACTATATATTGATGATCTGTTTTCAGGATATGTTTCACCACCCAAGACGATGATTTTTAGAAAAGGGGAAATTCCATGAGAGAGGTAGTGATTGTCAGTGCCTGCAGGACCGCTGTGGGTGATTTTGGCGGTTCCCTGAGCGGTGTTTCAGCCACGGATCTCGGCGCGCTGGTCATCCGGGAGGCGCTTAAACGCGCAGGGGTCGACGATAAGGATGTGGACGAAGTGATTATGGGGAGTGTCCTTCCCCACGGACTGGGCCAGAACCCGGCCCGTCAAACCATGCTCCGTGCGGGTCTGCCTTGGGAAGTGGGCGCCATTACCGTCAATAAGGTGTGCGGTTCAGGCCTTAAGGCGGTGATGCTGGCGGCGCAGGCCATTCTTTGTGGCGATGCGGATGTGATCGTGGCGGGGGGGCAGGAGAATATGAACCTCTGTCCCTACATGCTGCCGAAAGCCAGGACCGGGTACCGCATGAATAACGGCAAGATGATAGACGGTATGGTGCATGACGGCCTCTGGGACCATGTGAATGATTTTCACATGGGAATCAGTGCGGAACTGATTGCGGAAAAATATAATGTAAATCGCGAAGAATCAGACGCATTTGCCTTGAAATCCTATGAAAAAACGTGGAAGTCTCAGGAGCAGGGAAAATTCAAGGTGGAGATTGTTCCCGTTCCTGTTCCCAGCCGGAAAGGCGATCCGGTAATCTTTGATACCGACGAAATCGCCAGCCGAAAGCCGCGCACCACCATGGAAGGGCTCAAAAAACTTCGGCCGGCTTTTAAGAAAGACGGTCTGGTGACGGCCGGAAATGCTTCCAAAATTGCCGATGGCGCTTCGGCCCTGGTGGTCATGAGCCGCGAAAAAGCGGATGCCCTGGGATTAAAACCTTTGGTTCGGGTGGGAGCACAGGGCGCCTCCGGTATGGACATGAAATACGTCCTCGTGGCACCCATTTTGTCCATTCCGAAAGTGCTGGCAAAGGATGGCCTCACTGTTAAAGACATCGATCTGCATGAGATCAATGAGGCCTTCAGCACGTCTTCGGTGGCCGTTAATCGGGAACTGGGCATTGATCCGGAAAAGGTCAACGTTCACGGCGGATCCGTGGCCATTGGACATCCCATCGGGGCCAGTGGTGCCAGGGTTTTAACCACGTTAATTCACGCCATGAAAGACAGGGGCGTCGAAGTGGGTCAGGCTTCTCTCTGCCTGGGAGGTGGTGAAGCGGTTACGCTGGTGGTCTATAACGAAGAATAAAATCAGGAGAGATAAATAATGGGAGATGTGGTTGTTGTTTCGGGGAAGAGAACCCCGGTGGGGACATTCGGAAAGACACTGAAATCGACACCTGTGGTGGATCTGGGGGCACTGGTATTGAAAGAGACTCTTAAGAGTGTACGGTTAAAACCGGTGGCCACCGATGATTTGACGGCGTTCGAGCCCGACGCACTGAAAGGTCTTGGCATGATTGATCTGGAAAAAAAGGCTTATGATTACGATGATGCCTTTGCGCCCGTTGAAGTGAATGAAGTGATTATGGGAAACGTGGTCGGTGCGGCACAGGGACAAAATGTGGCCCGTCAGGCCATGATCAGGGCGGGGATCGCCAAGGAAACCAGCGCGTTTACGCTGAATAAGGTATGTGCCTCCGGCATGAAGGCCATTGCCCTGGGGGCGCAGTCCATTGCTGCCGGTGAGGCGGAGGTGGTTCTGGCAGGCGGTATGGAAAACATGAGCCTCATTCCCTATGCGTTGCCCGCAGCCCGCTGGGGTGCGCGAATGAACAGCGCGGACCTTGTGGATTTGATGGTTATGGACGGTCTTTTTGAGATCTTTTACGGGTACCACATGGGACTCACGGCAGAGAACATTGCCGAAAAATATGGGATTTCAAGGGAAGAGCAGGATGAACTGGGGGCATTGAGTCATCAGCGTGCCAGAAAAGCCATTGTAGAAGGACTTTTCAAGGATGAAATCGCTCCGGTGGTGATACCGCAGCGGAAAAAGGATCCGCTGGTTTTCGATACGGATGAACGGCCCATGGATACGACGGCGGAAAAAATGGGCAAGCTGCGACCAGCCTTCAAGAAGGACGGCACCGTGACGGCGGGAAACGCGTCCGGCATCAACGATGCGGCGGCCTCACTGCTGCTCATGTCGGCTGAAAAAGCAAAGAATCTGGGTTTGAAACCGCTGGTTAAAATCCGTGCCTATGCATCCGCGGGAACGGATCCGGCCTACATGGGTCTCGGCCCCATACCGGCGGTTCGAAAACTTCTGAAACGGGAAAATCTCACCATAAACGATTTCGGCGCCATTGAACTGAATGAGGCATTTGCATCCCAGGCCATCGCCTGTGTTCGGGAACTTGGGTGCGACATGGAAAAAACCAACCGGCTGGGTAGCGGCATCTCCATCGGGCATCCCATAGGCTGCTCCGGTGCGCGCATCGTGCTGACGCTCATCTGCGAAATGATGCGAAACAGTATGGAACTGGGACTGGCTTCCCTCTGCATCGGCGGCGGCCAAGGGATGGCGATGATTCTGGAGGCATGCTGATAAACCGTTTACAGGTGCCGTTTTCAGGTTGGCGGTTTAAGAAACCGGCAACGATTCTTTAAAATTTTTTACCAGATGAGGGAAGAATATCATGTCATTTGAAAATATTATCTACGAAGAAGTCGGAAATATCGTGATCATTAAAATCAACCGACCCAAGGCATTGAATGCCATCAATCCCGCGGTTCTAGCCGAACTGGGTGAAGCACTGGACAAAATCGAATCGGATGGTGTCGCCAAAGTGCTGGTGCTGACCGGCAATGGAGATAAAGCTTTTATCGCGGGGGCGGACATCGGCCACATGGCGACCTTTGCACCACTGCAAGGTCGGGAGTTTGCGCTGGAAGGGCAGGCCCTTCTCTTTCGATTGGAAAGCCTTCCAATACCGGTTATCGCCTGCGTAAATGGATTCGCTCTTGGCGGCGGAACGGAAACCGCCATGGCCTGTGATTTTATCTATGCCTCTGAAAACGCCAAGTTTGGTCAACCGGAAATCAACTTGGGCATCATGCCCGGATTCGGCGGAACGCAACGGCTCTCCCGTCTGGTGGGCAAAGCGATGGCCAAAGAGCTATGCATGACCGGGGTGATCATCAGCGCACGGGAAGCCAAAGAGATCGGCCTGGTCAACAAAGTGTTTCCCGCCGATGCCCTGTGGGATGAAACCATGAAAATCGCCAAATTGATGGCAAGCAAGGGACGGGTTTCCATGAAAGCCATCAAAAACTGTATTGATCGCGGATTTGACGTGGACCTTCGTACGGGACACTTCATGGAGGCGGATGGTTTTGCCCTGTGCATATCGAGCCCTGATGGAAGAGAGGGGATGACGGCTTTCCTGGAAAAAAGAAAACCGGAGTTCAAGGGGGGGCTGGTATAGCCATGGATTTTGCCTTAACCGTAGAGCAGCAGATGGTCAAAGAGATGGCGGCGCGTTTTGCCGAGGCGGAGATCCGGCCCAAGGCTGCAGAACTGGATGCAACCCACACCCATCCGGCCGATATTGTGAAGCAACTGGGGGAGTTGAAGATGCTGGGCATTGCCGTGCCTGAGGAATATGGCGGTGGGGGTATGGACTATGTGAGTTACGTCCTGGCCCTCATCGAAATATCCAAAGGTTGTGCTTCCACCGGCGTCATCATGAGTGTCAACAACTCCCTGTACTCCTTTCCCGTATACGCCTATGGTACTGAGGATCAGAAAGAAAAATACCTTTATCCCTGTGCTTCGGGGGAATACCTGGGATGTTACGGTTTAACGGAGGCGGGCGCCGGTTCCGACCCTGCAGGCATGCGAACCACCGCCGTAAAAGACGGTGATGAATGGATCGTCAACGGCGAGAAGAAATTCATTACCAACGGCAATGTGGCCCGCTATGCCGTCATTGCCGCCCTGACGGACAAAGAAAAAGGGTACAAGGGGATCAGTTCCTTTGTGGTGGATCTGGAAAACACCCCCGGATTTAAGGTGGGGCGTGTGGAAGAGAAAATGGGCATTCTGGCTTCGGGGACCGCGGAGCTGATTTTTGAAGATGCAAGACTCCCCGCCGATGCGCTTTTGGGGAAAGAGGGCGAAGGATTTAAA
The DNA here is from genome assembly GCA_022340265.1 of Deltaproteobacteria bacterium. Taxonomy (GTDB): domain Bacteria; phylum Desulfobacterota; class DSM-4660; order Desulfatiglandales; family Desulfatiglandaceae; genus NaphS2. The sequence continues at coordinate 4,517 of JAJDOH010000305.1, forward strand.
CAGATGCTCACCACCCTGGACGGCGGAAGGATTGGCATTGCTTCCCAGGCCATCGGCATCGGCCGGTCGGTTCTGGAAGATGCGGTCTCCTACGCTAAAACCCGGGAACAGTTCGGGAAACCGATCACATCGTTCCAAGCTATTCAGTGGAAACTGGCGGATATGGCCACTGAACTGGATGCGGCCGAACTGTTGACGCTTAGAGCGGCCTGGCTTGAAGATCACAAGAAGCCTTATGAAAAGGAAGCGGCCATGGCCAAGATGTACGCATCCGATGCGGCCATGAGAGCTTCCGTCGAAGGGGTACAGATCCTGGGAGGCTACGGATACAGCAAAGAATATCCCATGGAGCGTCACATGCGGGACGCCAAGATCTGCCAGATCTATGAAGGTACCAACGAAATCATGCGTCTGGTGGTGGCAAAGAACCTCATTAAGGGATAAAATATTTAGGTAAACCATGCTTTTTATGTTCGAATCATGAAACTTTAAACCTAGCACCTGATACCTTGCACCTGAAAATGCAAAAGGAGGTAAGCATGGCCCTGACCTTTAATCCGAAGATTTTTCAGGACATTGATGAAAAGTACGCCGCATGGAAGAAAAAACTGAGCAAGGTTTTCGCTAAAAAACCCGAGCGCCTGAAAAAATTTTCCACGGTTTCCGATAAGGAAATCGCCGATATTTACACGCCCGCCGATCTTAAAGAACAGGATTTTGCCGCCGATATCGCATTTCCCGGAGATTACCCGTTTACGAGGGGGGTACAGCCTTCCATGTACCGGGGTCGCCTCTGGACCATGCGCATGTTTGCGGGCCTTGGCACCGCCGAGGACACGAACCGGCGGTTTCACCTCCTGGTCCGTGAAGGGCAGACCGGGCTCTCAACGGCTTTTGACATGCCCACCCTGATGGGTTATGACACGGACTCACCCAAGGCCCGGGGAGAATGCGGCAAGTGCGGTGTGGCCATCGATACCCTCAAAGATATGGAGGATCTGTTCGCAGGGCTTCCCATCGACCAAATTACCACCTCCATGACTATCAACCCGCCGGCCGCCGTCATATGGGCCATGTATATCGCCATGGCTGAAAACCGGGGGATCGAGCGAAAAATCCTGGGCGGCACCATTCAAAACGATATGCTAAAGGAATTTGTGGCACAGAAAACCTTTATGTGCCCCCCGGAACCCTCCGTCCGTATTGTCACGGATACGGTGGAATTCGGCACAAAAGAGGTGCCCCGCTGGAACACCATCAGCATCAGCGGATATCATATCCGCGAGGCGGGTTCAACGGCCGTGCAGGAGCTGGCGTTCACCCTGGCAGACGGTATCGCCTACACGGAAAAAGCGCTGGAACGGGGCCTGCACGTGGACGCATTTGCGCCGCGATTTTCCTTTTTCTTTAACTCCCACTTGGACTTTTTTGAAGAAGTGGCCAAATTCAGGGCTGCCAGGCGCATGTGGGGCAGAATCATGAAAGAACGTTTCAGAGCAAAAGACCCGAGAAGCCTGTGGATGCGCTTTCATACCCAAACGGCGGGATGTTCCCTGACGGCGCAGCAACCTTACAACAATGTGGTTAGAACGGCCCTTCAGGGCCTGGCCGCGGTGATGGGCGGGACCCAGTCACTTCATACCAATTCCCTGGACGAGGTGTTGGCCATTCCCACGGAGGAAGCCGCCACCATCGCCCTTCGAACCCAGCAGATCATCGCCGAAGAATCAGGGGTGGCCAACACCATTGATCCCCTTGGCGGCTCCTATTTTGTGGAAGCCCTTACCGACCAGATGGAAGAAGAAGCGTTTGAAATTATTCAAAAGATTGACGATATGGGTGGCATGCTGGCTGCCATCGAACGGAATTATCCGCAGCAGGAAATTGCCGATGCAGCCTACCACTACCAGAGGCAGATTGATGATCGTGAAAAGACCGTGGTAGGGGTGAACAAGTACGCTATCGATGCAGAGGATATCCCTGTGGAGGTACTGGAAATCGATGAGGCGTTGGAGAGCGTTCAAATTGAAAAGACCAACCGCGTCAAAGAAAACCGTGACGGTGCTGAGATTAATCGGTGTCTCGAAAAAGTTGGAGAGGCCTGCTCTGGAACTGAAAATGTGATGGAACATCTCATAACGGCGGTCAAAACCGGCGCCACACTTCAAGAACTTTGCGATGTATTCAGGGATGTGTTCGGTTCCTATCGCGATCCTGGGATTTATTGATTTGGAGAGGGAATTATGAAACGCGAACGAAGAGTCAGAGTGATGGTTGCCAAGCCAGGGCTTGACGGGCATGACCGGGGGGCGAGAATCATTGCGCGGGCTTACCGAGATGCCGGCTTTGAGGTGGTCTACACGGGGCTTCATCAGTCCCCCGAGGAAATCGTGGAAGCCGCCATTCAGGAAGACGTCGATATGGTCGGCCTTTCCAGTCTGGCCGGCGCGCACAAGTATCTCTTTCAGACGGTTGTGGAACTGCTGCGGGAAAGGGGCGCCGAGGATATTGTGGTGTGCGGCGGCGGCATTATTCCCGATGAGGATATCAAAAAACTGAAATCCGCCGGCGTCAGGGAAATATTTAGGCCGGGAACAACCCTGGATGAGATCGTCAAATGGGTAAAAAAAAATGTAAAGCCCAGATGAAGAGGGCCTCCATATGAAAGATCTGGTGGAAAAGGTAACAAGCGGTGATGTACGTACGGTGGCACGGCTTATCCGGGATGTGGATGATGGCATGCCTGAGGTGCGGGAGGCATTGAAAGCCCTCTATCCATATACGGGGAGAGCCTATGTGATCGGCATTACCGGCGCACCGGGGGTTGGCAAGAGCACGCTGGTGGACCAGATGGTAGCCCATCTTAGAAAACGGGGCAAAACGGTCGGCGTCCTTGCAGTGGACCCCACCAGCCCCTTCAGCGGTGGTGCCATTCTGGGAGATCGGGTGCGCATGCAGCGGCACAGCATGGATCCCGGCGTATTTATCCGGTCTCTGGCGACCCGGGGACATTTCGGCGGATTGACCCAGTCCACACGAAGCGCCATCGACATTCTGGATGCCATGGGGAAGGATGTGATCCTGGTGGAAACCGTCGGTGTCGGCCAGGATGAAGTGGATGTGGTGCGTAGCGCCCACACAACGGTGATCGTTGTGATTCCCGGCATGGGAGATGATATTCAGGCCATCAAAGCGGGGATACTGGAAGTGGGCGATATTTTTCTGATCAACAAGAGCGATCGCGAAGGAACCGATAAAACCCTTGCCGAATTGAGATTGATGATCGAGATGGATCAACGAAAACATGACGAGGGGCTTTGGAAACCGCCCATTATCAAGGTCGAGGCCATCTTTGACAAAGGCGTGGATGATTTTTTGGCTGCGGTGGATGAACATGCACGCTATCTTGAGCAAACCGCGGGAGGATTGAAATCCAGGCGAAGTCCCGAAAGGGTTCGCCAGGAGATGGTGGAAATGATCAAAGCCCGGTTATTTGAGGAGGTATTGGACAAACTGACCGAGACTGGTGAATTCGATCGTGCCGTTGATGCCATCGTGAAAGGGGCACTTGATCCTTATTCAGCCTGTGAGAGTCTTGTTTTCCCGGCACTTGGCGGGCTTCCCGCCGAAGAATAGCCCCCATTGGAAAAAGAGAGGTGCATGTTCAATATATTCTGGTGGGTCCGCCAGTTCATTTTGATTTTTGTGGGTTGTTTTTTTATTGCTTTTGGAATTCTATTGCTGGTTTCCGCTTACAAAATGAATGATCCTTATGCCTTTATCATGGCTTTTTTTTCCGCCAATCTCATGATTCTCATCAGTGCTACCTTGGTTTTGGGTTTTGTTTTGCGATTGGTGAAGGCCTACAAGCTGTCCAAAAAAAATGAAGATGGTCCAACAGAATGAATAGGTAAAAAGCGAGGGAGGGATTCATGGCCGGTACCAAAAAAGACCAGACCATCGGCAAGCGTCTCATGAAGTTGCGGAAAGAGAAAAAATTGACCCTCAAACACCTGGGTAATGAAACGGGCCTTAACCCCCGCTTTATCTCCCGGGTGGAAAAAGGGGAAGTGATGCCGCCGGTTTCGGTGATCCTTCAGCTTTCAAGGGCTCTCGAAGTGGATTCGAGTCTTTTGTTGCGGGAAGAGAAAAAACGCGCCGGTGAAAAAACAGCCGAAGGCTACCAGAAGCGGACCGAGGATTACAGCTATGAAACACTCACACCGGAAGCAAGGCACAAGCATCTGAAAGCTTTCAAGGTCTTCATCGATCCCAAAAGCGAACACAAGCCGGTAGGGTACCAACATCAGGGAGAAGAATTCCAGTATGTGATCAAGGGCAAAATTGAAGTGCTGGTGGGGGAAAACAAAAATATTCTGGGACCGGGGGAGAGTCTTCATTTCAATTCTTCCATTGTTCACAAATTGAAAAACATCAGCGCAGAAAGAGCGGAACTTCTGGTGGTACTCTATACACCTTGATAGAAAAGGGGAATATGGCTTACCAACTCAATGAAGAACAGCGCATGATTCGCGCCATGGTACGGGAATTTGCCCGGGACACCGTTTTGCCGACCGCAGCCGAAAGGGATCTCACCGGCGAGTTTCCGGCTGAAAATCTAAAAAAGATGGGAGAGTTGGGCCTATTGGGCATGAATGCGCCGGTGGAGTACAATGGTGCCGGTGTTGACACGGTGAGCTATTGTCTGGCGCTTCAGGAGATTGCCTATGCCTGTGCGTCCACGGCGGTGATCATGTCGGTGCACAATTCCGTAGCCTGCGGTCCCATCAATCTCTTCGGTAGCGATTACCTGAAAGACAAATATCTCAAGAGACTTGCAACGGGGGAAATTCTCGGGTCATTTGCTCTGACGGAGCCGGGCGCTGGGTCTGATCCCGTAAGCCAGAAAACCAAAGCCGTGCGGGACGGCGACAGCTACATCATCAGTGGCAACAAAATGTTCATTACCACCGGCAAGAACTCCCACGTGACGGTGGCCACGGCCTATACGGACCCGGATAAGAAGCATCGCGGTATCAGCGCCTTTGTGGTGGAAAAGGGAACCAAAGGGTTTTCCGTAGGCAAAGAAGAGAAAAAGATGGGGCTTCGCGCATCCGACACGGTGGAATTGATTTTTGAAGACTGCCGTGTTCCGGCCGAAAACCTTCTTGGGCAGGAAGGGGACGGTTTCGTGATTGCCATGACGTCCCTTGATGGCGGCCGCATCGGGATCTCATCCCAGTCCCTCGGTGTGGCGCAGGCCTGCCTCGATGCGGCGGTGAGTTATGCAAATGAACGGGTCCAGTTCGGAAAGCCCATATCACAGTTTCAGGGACTCAGGTGGATGATCGCTGACATGGCCACCCAGATTGAAGCGGCAAGACTGTTGACCTTCAATGCGGCCGCCATGCGGGACCGGTGTGAGAATTATACGGCCGCAGCTTCCATGGCCAAGGTATTTGCTTCGGAAATGGCCAACAGGATAGCCTATCAGGCCCTGCAGATTCACGGGGGGTATGGGTATATGCAGGAATACGCGGTGGAACGGTATTATCGGGATGCCCGGGTGTTTACCCTTTACGAGGGGACCTCTGAAATTCAGAGGACCGTTATCGCGAAACACGTTATCGGAAAATAGATTCTCGATAACATTTTATTTAATTGAGGGGGAATTTTATGAGCAAGGACAGCGCAGCGGTAGCCGTTTACAACACCCACACCGAGGCGGAGGCCGCCATCAGGGAGCTTGAAAAAGCCGGCGTCAACATGAAGAAACTCTCCATTCTGGGAAGGGATTATCACGCTGAAGAAAATGTGGTCGGATATTACAACGCCGGTGACCGCATGAAATTCTGGGGGAAACTGGGTGCGTTCTGGGGTGGCATCATGGGCCTGCTGTTCGGATCAGCCCTCTTTTTCGTTCCGGGAGTGGGACACGTGGTGGCCCTGGGGCCGGTAGGCGGCGTGATTTTGGGGGCACTGGAAAACGCTGTTATCGTGGGTGGCTTAAGCGCCCTGGGCGCGGGCCTTTACAGCATCGGCATCCCAAGGGACAGTGTCCTGAAATATGAAACGGCCGTCAAAGCCGACAAATTTCTGGTGATTTTCCACGGTACCGAGGAAGAGGTGAAAGAAGCCAAGGAAAGACTCCACGCCACCAATCCAGCGGAATCGGCGGTGCATCTAGCCAGCGAACAAAAAGAAAAGAAGTAGGGATAACCCCCTGTGTTTGCCCCGTTGTGGTGCCAATTTACGGGCGCCCGCAGGGGCACCCTACGATCTTGCAAAGGCGGTATGCTGCAACATTCCCATACCGCCTTTCTTTTCAATCAGATCCATCTCCTCCGGGTTGCGGGCCAGCAGCGCGCCGGCAAAGCCGATCGCATTAACGGAGATGGATTCAAAAAATTCCTTTGACCTGGGTACCAGCAGCATCCATCGTCGGGTGAAAAGCAGATTGTAAGGGCCCGACTGCAAGGTCTTTTCGCCTTCAGAAAAGGGATTCATGCCAAGTTGTTGCAGCATTAGACGATACATCTGGTGAAGGATTTGGGCCACCGAATCATGGGGAATGCCGGTCATGGGGGAAAACCGCTTGAAAGCATGAAGAAACGGTAGACCCGGGATCACCCCCGGGGTTTCCTGCGGTTTTTCCATGAGACTTTCCACGGGCACCGGGTAACCCGTTGATGCCATGGGGAGCGGAATCAGCTGAACGTGTTTATGATCCTGGCTTGCCCCTGCCACTTTTCCGCCGTTATAAAAAGCAAGCCCCTCAAATTCAGCCAAGCACCGCCAAATGGCCTGAAAGTCACGAATCGTCAAAAGGGTTTCCTGATGCTCAAATTTGCGTGTCACAATGAGCAGATGGTGTTCGATGACGTTGAATTTATTAAGCAAGCAGAGATGGGTATTCGAGACATCGGCTACAAACATGGGCTTTTCATAGGGGAGAAAGGGGTTGGCGCTTTCTCCATTTTTCTTATCTCGTCCTGCTTTCAGGACTTTTTCCGCGTCTTTCCGGGCGAGGCTTTCCACCAGGCGAACCAGAAAATCAACCCCACCATCCGCCATGACACTCCCCTCGGTCTTGATAGGTTTAAGGGCGCCGATTTGAAGGGCCGCATCGGTTGTCTTCCTGATTCGGTTCCACAGGGTGCCTTTTTCAAAGGGCGAAAAATCTGTTTTTGTGTTCATTCTTCTTCTGTATCTTTGGGTTTGCCATAAAAGAAACGTCTCATGTTTTCCATCTTACCGTAGCAAACCAGGCGATCACCAAAATGGATATGGTCGCAGGCCTTGGGAAAGGGGATGTTTTTCTGGTCGCTTTCGATGCAGAGGACCAGGATTTCATGCTCGCTTAAACCGGAGTGGATCAAATCCTTGCCGGTGGCTTTACATTCGACACCCATGAGCACCCGCATGACACCGTAGCCGTCTCCCTGTTCCAGAACTTCATCCACATGTACCTGATCCAGATGAAACAGTCTGCGAACTATTTTTCCCAGCCGTCGTCTAAGGCTTCGGGCAATTCTGTGGTAGGTGGCGAGGCGATGAAGCAGGAAGAGGGAAGCCGCAATGATTCCCAGATTGACGGCAAGTTCCGTAACGTTCGTTTTTTTAAGTGATGAGGCAAAGGTGGCAATGACGGATACGAGACCCGCGTTGCCAAGTATCATCAACGCCATGATGATTTTGCGCCGTCTGGGATGATTCACCACCATTTCGGCTTCTTTGGTGGTAAAGCCTGTTCCGGAAAAGGCGGAAAGCGATTGGAACTGTGCGCGGGGCTTTTCAACACCGGTGAACTGCAACGCGAGACCACCCATGAGCACGATGACGTAAATGACACAGATGAAAATGATCAATAGTATAACATGCATAAAAACAGCCTCCGGATCAGTGGAACTGTGAATGCGTCAGTGTTCCGTGAAAAAAGCGATAAAACAGCGTTTTGATCTCATATCCGGATAATTTTGTCAATAATCGAAAAACCGTCGTTTTGGCAGACCACTGTTTTTCCTTGAGGAGAGAGCACAATTTGTATAAAAATGAGGGAATGTGGACGCTTATGTTTCCAAATTCATCAGGCTCGGCATTCACTCAATTGAGGATCAAACCTCTTTTTAAGGATGATTTGTTTACACGATTTCCTTTTTATGTTTAAATATTTGGATATTCTGGATTTCGGTGGAGAAACGTCATGAGTGGGAAGAAATCAACGCGAACGCCCGCACCCGACAAACATCAAAAAGTCCTGGTGAAGGAAGGAGAAAATCGTCTTTGGCAGATCATTAACCACTTAAGTGACGCCATAATACTGGCGGATGCGGAAGGAATCGTTTTGATGGTAAATCCCACCGCCGAAAAACTCTTCGGCGGCAGCAAGGACGAATTCATCGGGAGCCGTTTCGGTTTTCCGTTGAGGGCAGGGGAGACCTCCGAGTTGGACATTATCAGCAAAGATGGCACATCTAAAGTTGGCGAAATGCGGACCGTGGAGATTCAATGGGGAAATCAAGAAGCATTCCTTGCGGCCATTCGTGACATCACCGTACGAAAGAAGATGGAAGAGGACCTCAGGATCGCCAATGAAAAGATCCTGGAACAGCAGGAAAACCTCGTTGAGGAGGAACGCCTGAAAGTTTTGCTTCAGATGTGCGGTGCGACCGCCCACGAACTGAACCAACCCCTTTCCGTCCTGCTCGGGAACATCGATCTAATGCGGAACGTGGATGAAAATTCCGAAGAAAGAGCCTTATGCGTGAACGAAATCGAAAAGGCGGGGGAACGGATTGCGGAGACCATCAAGAAAATTCAAGACATTCGTCATTACGAGACCAAGCCCTTTGGGAGCACCGGCAGGATTGTCAATATCGAACAGAACTTGCATGTCCTGTCCATTGAGGACTCCGACGACGATTATGCCCGCATCCAATCGGTTCTAGAAGATATCGACGGTATTCAGTTGAGCCGCGCTGCAACGCTCGAAGAGGGGATAAAGCTCGTAGATGACATTTCTCCTGATCTGGTGCTGCTGGATTATTTGCTGCCCGGTGCCGACGGCTTTGATTTCATAAGGGCTTTAAAAGTGAAGGATAAGGAGATCCCCCTGGTGATATTGACCGGACAGGGGGACGAAATGGTCGCCACCCGGCTGATTCAGGAAGGAGCTGACGATTATTTGACCAAATCTCGCTTTGACCGCGAAAGTATTGCCACCTGCTTTCGAAACGTCATGGAAAAGGGAAAACTCAAAAGAGAGATTCGTTCCGCCCAAAGAAAGATTTCAGAGATGGCCACGCTGGATGAATTAACCGGACTTTACAATCGTCGATATTTCATGGAAGCCCTTGACCGGGAGCGGGCGCGAGCGGAGCGGCATCAGAAAAACCTTTCCCTCTGTATGATCGATATAGATGCTTTCAAAAAGGTTAATGACAAACTGGGGCACACGGCGGGTGATCTGGTTCTGGCGAATATGGGGAAAATTATCAGGGAATGGTCACGGCAGACGGATCTCCCCTGCCGGTACGGAGGTGAGGAATTTGCGGTGATCCTGCCGGAAACCGATCTCGAAGGCGCGAGGGTTGCATGTGAAAGACTCCGGCACGTGGTAGCGGACAACCGGGTGCAATGGAGAACAGGCCCCATTCGCGTGACCGTCAGCATCGGCATCACCGAAAACAAGATCGGCGTCAAGGACTCCCTTCGAAAGTTGATCGACCGTGCAGGTGAAGCGGTGTATCGAGCCAAAGAGACAGGGCGAAATCGGGTAAAAATAAGATGACCATAAAACCCTTAGCGCCGAAAAAAAGGTGCGCCTTCACCGTGCCAAAGCGGTTCTTACGGCGTGGGTAAAACGATGGAAACTTTTACCTTTCCTTTTTATTCCGTTTTCTTCAGACCAGGCAAACATACGCTTTCTCAATGCTGCCGATATTTCAAGTTGTATGCCTTTTCCGCCGCTGCATTGATTACACAAATTCGAGGGATTTTCCCCCAACAAGGCAGGCCTCCCACCGATCTGAGTGTTAAAGCCGGCGCGACAGAGAGACTGGTGTATCCGTAATCCAAGTTCCCTGTGCCGTCCACCAACATAAATGGCGACCGCAGTTTCACTGCAGCCGTGTATGGTGACAACCGTTTGCGCGTTCGCTGCAACCATCAAAGCACTCGGCTCATCAAATCGCGTGCTGGTAATGTGCAGGACTCGGTTGCCGGTTTGCTTGATGCCTTTAAAAGCCCAGAATGTATGGTTGGGGCGAGCGATGGATGCGGCAATGGCGGCTGTTCCGAATTCGATGCCGCCGCCGTGAGGGGCCATGATGGCAATGTGGGAAGGGCGCCTTCTTACGACAATCCGGTAATCTTCATTAGCCTTTTCGTATTTTTCGAGTTCAGCGAAGGAGCGGTATCGATCCAAGGTCTTCTACCCTGCGAACAGGTCCATGAATTCAAAACGGGTTCCGTCAAATAAACCCCGATCACTCAGCTTGATTTCCGGAATGACCAGAAGGGCCATGAAGGAAAGCGTCATAAAGGGCGCGTGCAATGTGGATCCCATCTCCTTTGCCAAAATGTCAAGCCGGGTATATCGGCGCGCGATGGTTTCAAAATCCTGATCACTCATGAGTCCGGCAATGGGCAGGGGCAGGATTTCCCTGATACTCTTTTGCCGGCTAATGGCACAAATACCGCCTTTGTTGCCGATAATGAGGTTTACGGCATCACAGATCTCCCCATCACTGGTCCCCACGGCGATGATGTTGTGGGAGTCGTGGGCAACGGAACCGGCTATGGCGCCCTGTTTCAAACCGAAATTTTTGACAAAACCGATAGCCGGTTTTTGGTCCTCATATCGATTGACCACCGCAATCTTGAGGATATCTTTCTCAAGATCGCTCGAAATGCTGCCATTTAAGGACGCCAGCGTATGAACCGATTTTCGCGTGATCAACTGGCCATCGATCACATCAATGACATGGACCGGGCCGGGCCGGCCGGGAACGGAGAAATCCTTCGGTTGCTTCGGTTTTGCGGCAAATCGATTCACAATCCCGGCCGGGTTGTGGGGCCATCGACTGCGGCCGCTTTCCGCAACAATCTCCCCTCCAATGATGGTCTGTTGAATTCGAACCTGTTCGAAATCATCAATAATCAGGAAATCGGCAGGGTCACCCTTCTGAAGACATCCCACGTTCAATCCGTAGTGGGTGATTGGATTGATGCAGGCCATCTGAAGAACCTTCATTTTGTCCATACCGGTTGCCAGGGCTCGTTTGACCAGATTGCTGATATGCCCTTTCTGCAGGTCATCGGGGTGTTTATCGTCTGAACAGAACATGCAATTAGGGTAGTGTTCATGGGCGATGGGGATCAATTCATCAAAGTTCTCTGCGGCGGATCCTTCGCGAATGAGGATTTTCATTCCCAGAGAAAGTTTTTCCAATGCTTCTTCTTTTGTAAAACACTCATGGTCCGTTGTAATCCCTTGCGAAATATATTTTTCGAGATCGGCGCCACCAAGCCCCGGTGAATGACCGTCGATGGGTTTCTGGTGAACTCTTGCCATTTCCAGCTTTTTCAAAACCTCCGGGTCGTCATGGATCACCCCCGGAAAGTTCATCATCTCTCCCAGAAATTTGATCTCAGGCATTGCCAGGAGGGTTTCCAAATCGCTTAATGTCAGTTCCGCCCCACTGGTTTCAAAGGTGGTGGCCGGTACGCAGGAAGGGGCAGAAAAGTAAAATTTGAGGGGCACACGGGATGCGTTGTCGATCATGTAGCGAACACCCTCAATGCCCAGTACGTTGGCGATTTCATGGGGGTCGCAAACGGCCGCAACCGTACCGTGGGCCATGGCGACGCGGGCGAATTCCGAAGGCGGCATCATGGCGCTTTCAATGTGGACGTGGCTGTCAATGAATCCAGGTGTGATGAAGTGCTCATAGGTTCGGATGTCCCGGCCGATGTCATGGATTTTCCCATTTCTAACCTCAAGAGTTCCGGGGAAAACCTCACCATTCACCACATCCACAATATTTCCGGAAAAAATTTTCATATGCCGACTCCAGTTGACGATTACATGGGCATATAATCATTGGCCGTCCAATATTCTTCCTTCAAGCTGTTTAACGCGCTTTCAAAAGCCTTGTAATGCCGCTTCTCCCAATCCGCAAGCTCATTGTAAAACTGCTTGGCTTCCTTTGCGTCGGCCTTTTCGGCGCAAGAGCGGTAAAAAATCATGGCTTCCAGCTCAAGTTTCATGCCGATGGTCAAAACACTGACTTCGTAATGGCTGTCCTTGATGCGTTCTTTGATGGCGGCACTGAAAATGGGGTTTCCATTTTCATTTACGTCTTCGCCCTTTTTGATAAATGCTTTACCAAAGTCATAGTTTCCTTTTTCCAGCACCGCTTTATACTGATGTCGCAAGTATTTGAAATGTCCCATTTCTTCCTGGGCCATTTGAGCCAGAGCCTTTTTAGCGCCGGCATCGGTCACATTGTCTGCCGCCATTTTGTAAAAGTTAAACCCGGTCAGTTCCGCTTCCATGGCGGTTTTCAGTCCTTCAAGAATTTCCTTGTTCTTTGACATTTGGTCTCTCCTTGTCAAAACGCTCAATTTGAATTGTTTTTCTGACATATTCATACAAAATCAGAAAGATGTCAACAGCATCCCATCATGGCTCTTTCTGCTATACAGTGGCATGCAGACTTTATACTGCTTGATTCTTGAAGCATGTGAACGTATATTTAAACCATTGCTCTAAAAAGATCTCTTTCCTGAATGAGAAGGAGCAGTTGACCACTAAAAAGAAGCATTTTAAGAAAATAATTAAGGAGATAGGAATGGAATTGAAAGATTATTTCGAAGGAACGGAAGGGACGGGCATTCTGGCAACAGCGGATCAGAATGGTAAGGTGGATGTCGCAGTTTATGCCAAACCGCATTTTCTGGATGATGGCACTGTGGCTTTTATCATGGCCGACAAACTGACCCACAGCAATCTGCAGAGCAACGACAGTGCCGCCTATCTTTTTATGGAAGATGCCAAGGGTTACAAGGGGAAGAGGCTCTTTCTGACAAAGACAGGAGAAGAGCAGGACTCTGAGCTTTTGTTTACCCTGAGAAACCGTAAGTACCCATCGGAAAAGGAGGAAGGGAACCCCAGGTTTCTGGTTTCTTTCAAAGTGGACAAAGTCCTGCCGCTCATTGGCAGCGGTGAAGGTTGATGCCTTAAAAGGAGTTGAACATGCGCGTTTTTATGACCGGCGGTACCGGGTTTGTTGGATCCGCGCTAACGGAACGTCTGACAGAGCAGGGGCATGCGGTGACGCTGCTGACGCGTAAAATTCGCAAAAGCGCGGCCGTGCCCCGTGGGGTTTCCATGGTTGAGGGGGATCCGAGGAACCCGGGTTCCTGGCAGGAAAAAGTGCCCGATCACGAAGCCGTCGTCAATCTTGCCGGCGCATCCATTTTCAGGCGTTGGACCGATGCGGAGAAACGTCTCATTCGAGACAGCCGCATTCAAACAACCACGAATCTGGTAAATGCCCTTGAGCGCCGCACCGGCATGAGAACAACGCTTTTGAGCACATCTGCGGTTGGTTACTACGGTTTTCACGGGGATGAAACGCTGAATGAGGATACTCCACCGGGAAACGATTTTCTGGCCGGCGTGGCCAGGGACTGGGAGATGGCCGCCTCAAAAGCAGCGGCTTTCGGAGTGAGAGTGGTGCTGTGTCGTTTCGGTATCGTCCTGGGATCGGGGGGCGGCGCGTTGGGCGAAATGTTGCCCATTTTCAAAAAGGGTCTCGGCAGTCCTCTGGGAAGCGGTGAACAGTGGTTTTCGTGGATTCACCAAATGGATCTGGTTCGCATTTTCCTGTTTCTGCTGGAACGCGAAGATCTTTCCGGACCCTTCAATTGTACCGCGCCGGAACCGGTTCAAAACAAGGCGTTGACAAAGGCTTTGGCAAATGTACTTGAAAAGCCATCCTTTATGCCGTCGGTGCCTGGATTTTTGATTCGCATGGTCAAAGGGGAATTCGGAAATGTGTTGCTGAAAGGCCAGAGAGTCATGCCGGAAAAACTCCTCAATGGGGGTTTTCAGTTTCAATATCCGAATATTTCAAGTGCGTTGCAGGATCTTCTGGACCCTGCTTCCGAATAACCGCACCCTGTATCCTACGCCTGTTTCCAGAAAAGGATAATGCCATAAAAAATCATATCTTCTTTGATGTTTTCTTTTGAAGCCCCTGGGTCGGGATAGCCTGGCAAGGACTGTTCCAAAAGTGCTGGATGCTTGATAGGAGATGCTTTGTCAGTTTCCCATAAGGAGCATTTTTAATGATAAAACAACCCGTTCTGGTCAGCGGCGCCACGGGATACGTGGGAGGCCGGCTCGTGCCGGTATTGTTGGAAGCCGGGTATCGTGTCCGCGTGCTGGGCCGTTCTCTCACCAAACTGAGGTCTCGGGCTTGGGCGGAGCACGGTAATCTTGAAATGGCCGAGGCTGATTTTCTGGATTATGACTCGCTCAGGAAAGCTGCTGAAGGGTGCTGGGCCGCTTTTTACCTGGTCCACTCAATGAACCCCCGCCACAAGGATTTCGCCGAAGCCGACCGAAACGCAGCCCAAAACATGGCCAAAGCAGCGTCCGCTATGGGCCTTGAACGGATCGTCTATCTCGGAGGGCTCGGCATTGAAGGGGAAACCCTCAGCAAGCACCTCCGTTCACGTACGGAAGTGGCTCGGATCCTTCAATCCGGGGATGTGCCCACCACATTTCTGCGGGCCGCCATGATCCTGGGCTCGGGAAGTGCCTCTTTTGAAATGATGCGATATCTGGTGGAACGTCTCCCTATTATGATCACCCCCCGCTGGCTCCAGAATCCCGTTCAACCCATCGCCATCCGCAATGTTCTGGGCTACCTGATAGGTTGTCTGGAGCATGATGAAACAACGGGCGGCACCTTTGATATTGGCGGGCCGGATGTTTTAACTTATAAGCAACTCATGGAGATTTACGCGGAAACTGCCGGTCTCAAAAAACGGTGGATCCTTCCGGTGCCGGTGCTCACCCCTCGCCTCAGTTCTTACTGGATACACCTGATAACCCCTGTACCTTCCCACATCGCCAGGCCTTTGGCTGAGAGTTTGCGAAATCCGGTGGTCTGCCGGGAAAACCGGATTCGATCCATTATTCCCCAACGGCTTCTGAGTTGCGGGGAAACCGTTGCACTTGCTTTGGGAAAAGTGAGGGAGCATTGTGTTGATACCTGCTGGGCGGATGCCGCGCCCATCACCTATCCGGAATGGGCGCAATGCGGGGATGCGTCTTATGCCGGCGGAACAGTCGTGGAATCAGGATATCGGGTTGTCGTTGATGTATCGCCGGATCAGCTGTGGAAAACCATTGTGCGGATCGGTGGTGAAAACGGCTGGTACTCTTCCCGGATACTGTGGGCTTTTCGCGGTCTGATGGATCGGATCATGGGAGGGATGGGGTTGCGGCGGGGACGGCCCGACTCGGATCGGCTGAGGCCCGGAGATCCGTTGGATTTTTTTCGCGTCATCGATGTTCGCGCCCCCGAACATCTCTCACTGATCTCTGAGATGAAACTGCCCGGCGAAGCGATTTTGGAATTCAGCCTCCATCCACTACCGGAAGGGGGGACGGAACTGCAACAGCTTTCCCGCTTCCTGACCAGGGGAGTAGCCGGGCTGGCTTACTGGTATATTCTGTATCCTTTTCACCAATATGTTTTCAAAAACATGTTGAAAGGGATTGCCAATTCCGGGGGAAACCGAATCCTCATGGGTCCCGACCGATTTGCACCAAGACTTCCCCACGTGTGCCGTATTGATCCCACGCTCAATCGCTAAGGCACAAAAAAATGAGGAAAGCAATAGAGCCCGAAAGCCGGCAAGTGTTCTTTCCGCTCAGGACCCTCGGGCTCAATTTAAGCTGTAAATGGGCATCCGGGCATTGTAATCATTGCTAAATTTTGAAATGAGCAAATAAAATGTCAATTATTTCCTTGAATGCTGTCTCTTGGTGGATTATTTTTAATGTTTATAGAGAGTAATTATTCGGTGGGGCGGTCGCTCCCTTTCATGAAAGAGCGATCCATGCGCCTCAATCCTTGAAAGGAGGAAAGTATGATGAAAGGAAAATGGTTGGTTCTGTTTTTCGTGGCACTTCTATGCGCGCCGGCGTGGACTACGGCCGGTGCGGTTTCTGAAGAAGATTTCATTCTCGATACCACGGACGATCTGGTGACAATCTGTACCGTACCCGATAGCGATCCCCTTCAGAAAGAAGCCATCAGCTTCTGCATCGGTTATTTGGTGGGGGCTTATCACTATCATGTGGCTGAAAACTCCGGTCCCGATGGAAAGCTCCTGGTGTGTCCGCCTGATCCGCGGCCGCCACGCGCTGAAGTCGTGAAGATGTTTATGGGTTGGGTTAAACAGCATCCGGAATACAAGAATGACGAACCGGTTGAAACCTGGTTTCGGTTTCTTGTTGAAACTTATCCGTGTAAACCCTGATCGACCCTCATGAGAAAGGAGTCTGAAATGACGAAAACGTTAATTGCATTGATGATTGCAACCTGCCTCGTACTGGGTGGGTGTGCGGGTATGAGCCAGACGGAACAGAGAACTCTGAGCGGAGGTGCCATGGGTGCTGCCGGAGGTGCCATTGTCGGTGCCATTGCCGGAAATGCGGCCCTTGGTGCTGCCATAGGTGGCGCAGTGGGCGCCGGCGGAGGCTATCTATATGGGAAACATAAAGAAACAGAACAGCAAGCGTATCAACAGGGATATAATGCAGGAAAGCAGGGCAAGTAGATTTTTATTTTTTCAATTTTTTCAATCGAAAAAGGAGATGCGAATCATGAAAAGAAGCGAAAGTTCCAGGTTTAGAGTCCGTCATGTGGTGATTTTACTGATGGCAGGCGTATTTTTTCTGATGGGCGCAGTAGCTGCCCTTGCAGATGATTCCGTTGAAGCAAAGAATCTTGTCGAAAAAGCCAGGATGAGTTTCAATAGTTTCCAAAGCGCTGAAGAAATGGGCGGGTTTCGTGATCTAATAAAAAAGGCGAAAGGGGTTTTTATTTCGCCTTCTGTCCTTAAAGGCGCCTTTATCGTGGGCGCGTCCGGCGGGAGCGGAGTGTTTTTGATGCGTGACAATAAGACCCGTAAGTGGTTTGGCCCAGCCTTTTATACCATGGGAGAAGCAAGCTTCGGTTTACAGATTGGAGGATCGGCATCTGAGGTGATTCTATTAGCGATGACCGATCGCGGCGTCACGGCCTTTTTGGCGAACAACTTTAAACTAGGCGCGAATGGTTCGGTTGCTGTTGGTCCGGTTGGCGTCGGTGCTGCTGCTGCCTCCGCCAATCTCAGTGCGGATATCTTGAGCTTTTCACGCTCTAAGGGGCTCTTTGGAGGCGTGTCTGTAGATGGCGCCGTGGTGGGTGTCAGGGGCAGTCTGAATGATGCCTATTACGGTAAGAAGGTAAGCCCGACGGATATTTTGATTAAGCACGATGTTGCCAATAAAGGGGCTGCCGGTCTGATCAAAGCGATCGACAAAGCTTCCGCCGCGAAATAGCGGTTTCACGCAAAAGGTCAATAGACTCCATAGAAACCCTCGAAGGCGCTTGCGTCTTTCGGGGGTTTTTTGTTGATGAGGGTCGCTAAACTGTCAGGATTTAGGATAAACATAAATGCGCCGGATTTTTTCGTATTTGTGTGGATTGATATGAGGAAGGGATGGACTTTATAAGCGGGCTTTTACTCGGTTTTATTGCCGGAGTAGCGCCGGGACCGTTATTGACCCTCGTGGTCTCGCAAACGCTGACCTATGGTGCTGTGGAAGGCATGAAGGTCGCTGTTGCGCCGTTGCTGACGGATGTGCCCATTATTCTGGCCGCGTTGTTGATCGGTAACGCTCTGGCATCTCAGCCGATTCCCCTGGGGCTTCTTTCGCTTGCGGGTGCCTGCTACATTTCCTGGCTGGCATGGGAAAGTTTCACCATCCGGGTGGATGATCATACCAACGAACAGATGGCAAAATCGCTCAGAAAAGGGATTTTGACCAATTTTTTAAATCCCCACCCGTATTTGTTCTGGATGACCGTGGGAACGCCGCTCCTCCTGAAAACCTGGGCTACCGGATACTGGGAAGCCATACTCTGGCTTTTCGGTTTTTACCTGATGCTGGTGGGCGCCAAAATGGGAATAGCCCTGTTGACCGGATATTCGCGACAGTTTTTACACGGACGCGCTTATCTGTGGCTGAATCGCTGCCTGGGGATGGTTCTCCTGTTCTTTGCCATCGTATTGCTCAGGGACGGCCTCACGCTGATCATGGATGGCCTATCGCTGGGATAATCTCCTTGTGGCATTTCTTGAAAAATGAAATCAGCTAGTCAGGTTGGCTTCTGAAAATGCTGTTTCGTTGATTCTTTTCCATAATTCTTCCATCCCCTGCCGGGTATGTGAGGAAAAAAGGATGGGAGCGGAAAACGAGACGTCCTTCAGGCGCTCTTCTATGAGTCTGGCCCGTTTTCCAGCCTGCTGGCGGGACACCTTGTCCGCCTTGGTCAGCACCACGATGGGAACAATATGATAATAATTCAACCAGTTGATGAGATCTGCATCTCCTGCTGAGGGGTCCCGGCGGATGTCCAGGATGACGACCACGGCTTTGAGGGTATGGCGGCTTCGAAGGTAATTTTCCACCATCTCCCCCCAAGATTTTTTGACCTTCATGGGCACTCGAGCAAAGCCGTAACCGGGCAGATCCACCAGGTAGAGGGTTTTGCCGAAACGAAAAAAATTGATGGCCTGGGTCCTGCCCGGGGTACTGCTGGTTCTGGCCAGCTTTCGTCGACCCGTGAGGGTGTTGATCAGGCTTGATTTGCCCACATTGGATTTTCCGGCGAAGGCAACTTCCGGCCTGTCGGGAGGGGGATAGTGTGCTTCCTGAAAGGCACTTTTGATGAATTCAACGTCCATGGGTTCTCAGAAAATGCTCTATCCGATTCAACCCTTCCCGGATATTTTCAATGGAATTGGCGTATGAAAAACGGATGTAGCCTTCGGCGTTGTTTCCGAAGTCAATGCCCGGCGTGACGCCCACACCGGCTTTTTCCAAGATTTCAAAAGCCAGATCATACGAGCTGTCACACAGGTGCCTGGCGTTGGCCAGGATATAAAAAGCGCCGGCCGGTTCCACGGCCACGCCGAAACCTAAGTCCCGGATCCGTTTGATCATGAATTTCCGACGTTCGTCATAAACGGACCGCATGCGTTCAACATCGTCGTGGGCATATTTCAGCGCCGCAATACCGGCCCACTGGGAAACGCTCCCCGCCGATATGAAAAAATTCTGCTGCACCTTCTGCATGGGCCGAATGAATTCGGGAGGCGCGATCAGATAGCCTAAACGCCAGCCCGTCATGGCAAAGATTTTGGAAAACCCGTTTAATACAAACGCATTGTCCGTGAATTCGAGAATGGAATGCTCCTTCTCGCCGTAAACCAGGCCATGATAAATTTCGTCGGATATGATTGGAGGGCCCAGTTGGGCTATCTCGGCCATTCGTGATTCCGATAGCAGGTTCCCCGTGGGGTTCGCGGGGGAGTTAATAAGAATCCCCCTTGTTCTGGGTCCCATTTTTTTTCGGACCGCTTCGGGACGGAGTTGAAACCCGTCTTCTTCATACCCTTTTACCCGGCTGGGTCTGGCCCCGAGAAATTCTACGAAGTTGGGATAACAGGGGTAGTGGGGATCGGTCATAATCACCTCTTCACCGGCTTCCAAAAGGGCTGAAAAGACCATAAAGAGGGCAGGGGAGGTGCCGGAAGTGACCAGAATACGATTGGGATCAACGCTGACGCCGTATTTTTCGTAGTAATAGGCACAGATGGCCTCCCGCAGTTCCAGCAACCCCAGACTGTGCGTATAATGCGTTTCACCTCTCGAAATGGCTTCCCTGGCGGCTTCACAGACACACTCCGGTGTTGGAAAGTCCGGTTCCCCGATTTCAAGGTGAATAATATTCCGACCCTGTCGCTCCAGTTCGTGGGCCCTTTCCAGAACGTCCATGACGATAAAAGGCGGAATGTTTCGGGTCCGTTCAGCGATTTTGTTCATTAGATAACCTTGTTCAGGGCATATTCGATAATGCCCTGGGCGCCCGCGTGCATTAATTGGGGAATCAGATCTCTCACCAAACGGGCATCCACAACGGTTTCAACGGATATCCAGTCGGAGTTGTG